>JAPUGG010000226.1 GCA_027292975.1 Alphaproteobacteria bacterium
CTTCCCTTCGCCGTTATGGCCGCGGTCGGGCGGCCGGACGTCGGCCTCCTGATCTTCACCATCAGCGCCGATAATCTGACGGGCGGGCTCGCGGGCTCTGTCTTCATCGCCTATCTCTCGAGCCTCACCAGCGTCTCCTACACGGCGACGCAATACGCGCTCTTTTCCTCGCTGATGACGTTGCCAGGAAAACTGCTTGGCGGGTTCACGGGAATCGTCGTCGAACAGGCGGGATACACCGACTTTTTCCTGTATGCGGCCGCGGCAGGCATCCCCGCGATTCTGCTCTCGTACTATCTTTTGCGGGTCGCCGCGCCTGTGGAAACCGCCTCGCTGGCGGCGGGGCCAGAACCGCGTTGACGGCCTCTCCCGACTTAAGTGAACACGCCCTTCAAGAAGAAGAAAAAGAGCGCCGCCAGGGCGCCTCCCGCGGGGAGGGTCACCACCCAGGAGACGAAGATTTTCCCGACCACCCGGAGATCGAGTGCCGCGAAACCATGGGCCAAGCCGACTCCCATGACCGCGCCGACGGCGATGTGGGTGGTCGATACCGGGATGGCGATCCGCGATGCCAAAACCACCGTCGCCGCCGCCGCCATGGTGGCGCAGAATCCGCTGGTGGGCGTGAGTTGGGTGATCTTGGTGCCGATGGTTTGCATCACCCGGTAGCCGTAGGTCGCTAACCCGACCAGGATCCCGGTGCCGCCCAGCAACAGCACCCATATCGGCACCGGCGAAGTCTGCGCCAGATCGCCACCCGATCGGACCAAAGCCAAAACCGCCGCCAGCGGCCCGATGCCGTTGGCGACATCGTTGGAACCGTGAGCGAAGGCCATGGCGCAGGCGGTCAGGATCATCAAGGGCACGAAAACCTTCTCCACGCTGGCGAATTGGAAGTGCCGGTCTGCCCCCTCATCCACGCGGACCCGTTTGATGAAAGTGCGCGCGGCCACGGCGACGGCCAATCCGATCACCGCCGCGGCCAGAAAACTCATGGGTATGCTCAGGTTCAATTGCAGGTGCTTCAGCCCCTTGAACAGGGTCACCAGCGCCATGATGAAGCCGACCAGGAAGGCATAGACCGGGGCCCATCGCTGGGCGCTTTCGAAGGGCTTGTCGGTGTTCAGAATCAACCGGCGAATGCTCATCATCAAGGCAAAGGCGGCAAGGCCGCCAAGAAATGGGGAAATCACCCAGCTGGTGGCGATCAGGCCGATCTTGCCCCAGTTGACGGCGTCGAAGCCGATGCCGGCGATGGCGAAGCCGACCAGGGCGCCGACGATGGAATGGGTGGTCGATACCGGCCATCCCCTGATCGACGCAAGCGCCAACCAGGTGCCCGCGGCCAGCAACGCCGCCAACATTCCGAAAACGAGGATTTCCGGGTTGTCGGCGATGGGGCCGGGGTCGATGATGCCCTTGCGGATCGTCTTGGTGACGTGGCCCCCGGCGAGGACCGCGCCCAGGAATTCGAAAATCGCCGCGATGATGATCGCCGTCCGCACCGTGATGGCGCCGGAACCGACCGAGGTGCCCAGCGCGTTGGCGACGTCGTTGGCGCCGATCCCCCAGGTCATGAACAGGCCGAAGATCACCGCCAAGGCGATCAGGGCGGCACCGTGCTCGGCGATGACGGTCATGGCATCCGGTACCCCCGGCTGGACCGGAACAATGCTAATGCGCCACCAGCAGACGCAGCCGGTTTCCGACCTTTTCCGAATAGTTGGCGAGATCGCCCACCCAATGAATCAACCGGTGCCAAACCATCAAGGACACCGGGTCGATCTCGTTCTCGTGGGCGAAAAGTTGGCGCAGGACGGCCATGCCCTTCTGGTCGGTATCGGTCTCGATGCGGTTGAGTTCGCCGATCATCACCACGACGATTTCGGACTCGGGCCCGCGGAAGCCGGTTTCCACCAGCTCGTCCAGATGCTCCATGATCGCCGCCATCTGATTGCACGCGTCCAGGCAGCGTTGGGTCAGGTCCATCAGGGGCCCGCGAATCGAATCCAGGACCTTGGGGCGGCGCACCATGAGCATGCCGGCGATGTCCTGGGCGGTGTCGGCGATGGAATCCTGCAGATCGAGGATCTCCAGCAGGTCGCGTCGATCCACCGGCATGAAAAAGCTCTTGGGGAGATGCGAGCGAAGCTCGTTCTTGATCTGGTCCGCCCTGTTTTCTAGGACGAAAATCTCGTCCCGGATCTTTTTCATTTTCTCCATTTCGTCGTCGCACAGGGCCTCGAACAACCCCGGGACGTGGCCGGCGCACTGCACCACCACGCGCATGTGCGCCTGCAACGGTTTGAAGGGCGATGGACCAAACAGATTCATTAAGGTATTGGATATCGGCATCGGACGACTCCCTGGCTGCATCCCCGGTGCGAACTTTTCCATATGAACCGCGGGGACTGTCACTAAGCAGAACCTTAACACCACTTTCCCGGTGGTGCGCTAGAGCATTATCCGGCCAAACGGCCGAGGAAAGCCGCCAGCCCAATCATCGGGATCCGGTGCGTTTGCCGCCCCCGCCCATGGGCGCGCTCAGCGCTGGCGCAGGGTCTCGTGGGCGGCCAGCGACGCCATGGTGACGATCTCCGATACCGTCGCGCCCATGGGCACGATCTGGGCCGGCTTCTCCAGGCCCAGCAGCAACGGTCCGATCACCGTGCCGCCGCCCAGTTCCTGCATCAGTTTGGCCGAGATGTTGGCGGGGTCCAACGCCGGCATGATCAGCACGTTGGCCGGCCCCGACAGGCGGCAGAACGGATAATGCTCTCCCAGCAACTCGGTGTTCAGCGCCACGTCGGCCGCCATCTCGCCATCGTATTCGAAATCCACCTTGCGGCTGTCGAGCATGTCCACCGCCTCGCGGATGCGCTTGCCTTTTTCGCGCAGGGGATCGCCGAAGGTCGAGAACGACAAAAGGGCGACCCGGGGCGTATGCCCCATCTGGCGCGCCTTGGCTGCGGCCTGGATGGCGATATCGGCGAGTTCCTCGGGAACCGGAACCTCGTGGACCATGGTATCGGCGATAAAGACCGTGCGGCCGCGGGCCACCAGCATGGTCAGGCCGAACGGGATCTCGCCCTCGCGGGTATCGATCACCCGGCGGATATCATTGAGACAGACGAAAGACGACCGCGTGAGCCCGGTCACCATGGCGTCGGCGTCGCCATGGGTTACCATGCAGGCGGCGAAGGTGTTGCGGTCCTGGTTCACCAGGCGCTGGCAATCGCGATAAAGCGCGCCGCGCCGCTGCATGCGGCCATAAAGGGTGTTGGTATACTCGGCATTGCGCGATGACAGGCGGGCATTGGTGATTTCGAACTCGTCGGGATTGGCGATGCCGACCCGTTCCATTGTTTCGATGATGCGGTTCTTGACGCCGACCAGAACCGGCGTCCCGTAGCCCGCTTTCTTGAAGGCGGCCGCCGCGCGAACGGCTTTTTCCTCCTCGCCTTCGGCGAACACCACGCGGCGCGGGTTGGCGCGCACTTCCCGGGAAATGAGATGAAGGGCGTCGGCGGTGGGATCGAGCCGGCGCGACAGTATGGCCTTGTATTCTGTGGTGTCCTCGATTTTCAGGGCGGCGACGCCGGTTTCCATGGCCGCCTTGGCGACCGCCGGCGGCACCGCCGAGATCAGCCGGGGATCGAATGGCACCGGAATGATGTATTCTGGCCCATAGCGCATCCGCGCGCCCTGGTAGGCGGTGGAAACCTCGTCGGGGACGTCCTCGCGGGCCAACAGGGCGAGCGCTTCCGCCGCCGCCATCTTCATCTCGTCGTTGATGGCCCGGGCCCGGACATCCAGGGTGCCCCTGAAGATATAGGGGAAGCCCAACACGTTGTTGACCTGATTGGGATAATCGGACCGGCCGGTGGCGACGATGGCGTCGGTGCGGACTTCGGCGACATCCTCGGGGGTGATTTCGGGGTCGGGATTGGCCATGGCGAAGACGATGGGTTTTTTGGCCATGGATTTGATCATCGATTGGTCCACCGCACCTTTCACGGAAAGGCCGAAGAAGACGTCGGCCCCCTTCATGGCCTGGGCCAAGGTCCGCGCCTTGGTCTTGATCGCGTGGGCCGATTTCCACTGGTTCATGCGCTCTTCGCGGCCTTGATAGATGACGCCCACGGTGTCGCACATGGTGACGTTGTCGTCGCCGACACCCATCCGTTTGGCAAGTTCGACGCAGGCGATGGCGCCGGCCCCGGCGCCGTTGACCACCATCTTAATGTCCTTGATGTTCCGCCCGGTAATGTCCAACGCATTGAGCAGCCCGGCGGCGGCGATGATGGCGGTGCCGTGCTGATCGTCATGGAAGATCGGGATATCCATGATTTCCCTGAGGCGCTGCTCGATGATGAAGCATTCCGGCGCCTTGATGTCTTCCAAGTTGATGCCGGCGAAGGACGGGCCGAGATGACGGACGCAGTCGACGAACTCGTCGACGTCCTCGGTCCCCAACTCGAGGTTGATGGCGTCGATATCGGCGAAACGCTTGAACAGGACCGACTTGCCCTCCATCACCGGCTTCGAGGCCAGGGCGCCCAAATTGCCGAGCCCGAGAACTGCCGTACCGTTGGTTATAATCGCCACCAAATTGCCGCGCACCGTATAGTCGTAGGCCTTGGCCGGATCGTCGGCGATGGCGAGACAGGGCGCGGCGACGCCGGGGGAATAGGCGAGGGCCAGGTCGTGTTGCGTGACCAGCGGCTTGGTGGGCGCGATTTCGATCTTCCCGGGGCGGCCCATGGCATGGAAGGCCAGGGCCTCTTGGTCCAGCTCCCGATCGGAATTGTTGGCCATGACGGATTTCCCTGATGCGGTTCTATTTGACTCGGCGGTGGTGCTGGCGGTCTTGCGGCCGCCGGTGCCGGTGATGGTAACGCCGGCGGCGGCAAAAACTGTGGAAACTTACCCGGTTTTCCCCACTTGCCAAGCCCATAGTCGCCCCCGGGCTTAAATCCACGAATTTGTGAAGATCCCGGGAAGTGCGGAATTTCCCACCAGGGGGGCGATCAACCGGTCTGTTTCGACCGCCCCTTCAGTCTCCGTCGGAAGCTGTGATAAGCTAGCCGGACGGTGATTGCCGGCGCCGAGTACCGTGGCATCGGCGCGGCGATCCAACGGCGGGAGGCACTGATCCTTGTCCCACCAGGAGGCCCCGACCCCAGGCGCGAAAGAGGCGAAAAAACCCCCGGCGGGCGGCGCCAACGCCCGCGCGACGCCGATGATGACCCAGTACCTGCGCATCAAGGCGGCGCATCCCGACGGCCTCCTGTTTTACCGCATGGGGGATTTTTACGAGCTCTTCTTCGATGACGCCGTCGCCGCCGCGGGGGCGCTGGACATTGCCCTGACCCATCGCGGCAAGCATCTGGGCCGCGACATCCCCATGTGCGGAGTGCCGGTCCATTCCGCCGATAGCTATCTCGCGCGCTTGATCAGACAAGGTTTCAAGGTCGCCGTCTGCGACCAGATGGAGAACCCGGCGGAGGCCAAGAAGCGGGGCGCCAAGGCGGTCGTCGCCCGAGAGGTGGTGCGGCTGATCACCCCCGGTACGTTGACCGAGGAAGCGCTGCTTGACGCCAAGCGCAATAATTTTCTCGCCGCCCTGGCCGAAGCCCAAGGGGCGCTGGGGCTTGCCTGGCTCGACATTTCCACGGGGGAATTTTTTGCCCAGCCGGTGACCCTGGCGGGGCTTCCAGCCGCCCTCGCCCGGGTGGAGCCGGGCGAATTGCTGCTGTCCGATCGACTCTCCGCGAAGCCCGAACTCTTGGCCGTCATTGAACAGCTCGGCGACCAGGCCGGCACCACCGTCACCGCCCAGCCCGCAAGCCTGTTCGATTCCGCCAATGGGGTGCGCCGCCTGGAAAAGCTGTTCGGGGTTGCATCGCTGGACGGGTTCGGCCGCTTCACCCGCCCCGAGCTGGCCGCCGCCGGGGCCCTGGTGAACTACGTCGAGTTGACCCAGAAGGGGAGCTTGCCGCGCATCGACCCGCCCCGGCGTATGGACGCCGGCGAGGCCATGGAAATCGATGCCCAGACGCGGCGCAACCTGGAGCTGACCGAGGCCATCGGCGGCGGCCGTGGGGGCAGCCTGCTCGAGGTCATCGACCGCACCTTGACCGGCGCCGGCGGGCGGCTGGTGACGGCGCTGCTGGCCGCCCCCTTGACCGACCCGGACGCCATCAACCGCCGGCTCGACGCCGTTGCCTGGTTGGTGGACGACGAAGACGGCCTGCGCGGCCCGAGCGTCGTCATCGCCAAGGCGCTCGACGGGCTGCCCGACGTGGAACGCGCACTGGCACGGCTCAGCCTCGGCCGGGGCGGTCCCCGCGACCTCGCCGCAATCCGCGATGGCTTGCGGGGCGCCCATGGCCTCAAGGCGGCCCTCGCCAAGGATGGCGCGCGCATGCTCGCGCCGCCGCCGCCGCTGGTCGGCCAATGGATCGGCGACCTCGGCGATCATGGCGCGCTCATCGATCTCTTGGACAAGGCCCTGGCGGCGGATTTACCGCTGCTCACCCGGGACGGCGGGTTGGTCGCCGCCGGGTTCGATGCCGTGCTCGATGAATCCCGCGCTCTTCGCGATGAGTCCCGGCGGCTGATCGCCAATCTGGAAAGCCGCTACCGGTCGTGTTCGGGGATCAACAACCTGCGCATCCGCCACAACAACGTGCTCGGCTATTTCATCGAAGTCCGCGCCAGCCAGGCCGACCGGCTCGGCGGCGCAAAAGGCCCGGACGGCGAGGAGCATTTCTTCCACCACCGCCAGACCCTGGCTTCCGCGGTCCGTTTCAACACCGAGGAACTGGTGGATCTGGAAACCCGCATCGCCCGCTCATCGGACCGGGCGCTGGCCCTCGAGCTGGAAATCTTCGACCGCCTTGCGGGCGCGGTGAAGGATAGTGCCGAGCCAATCGCGCTAGCCGCGAAGGCGTTGGCTTGGCTGGACGTGGCGGCGGGTTTCGCCGCGCTGGCGCGCGAGGGCGCCTATTGTCGGCCCCGGGTCGACGGCACCCTCGCCTTTAACGTCAAGGGCGGCCGTCACCCGGTGGTGGAGCAGGTCCTGCGCCGGGCCGGGGCGGCCGCATTCATGCCCAACGATTGCGACCTCACCGACCAGGGCGGCGGCCCGCGCGCGCCGCCCGAGGCCGATGACGGGGAGGATTCCGGGGCCGACCGCCGCGCCGGCCGGCTGTGGCTGGTGACCGGGCCCAACATGGCCGGCAAGTCCACCTTCCTGCGCCAGAACGCCCTGATCGCCATCCTCGCCCAGATCGGCTGCTTCGTGCCCGCCGAGGCCGCCCATATCGGCGTGGTCGACCGCCTGTTCAGCCGCGTCGGCGCGGCCGACGACCTGGCCCGGGGCCGCTCCACCTTCATGGTGGAAATGGTGGAAACCGCCGCGATCCTCCATCAGGCGGGGGCGCGCGCGCTGGTGATCCTCGACGAAATCGGCCGCGGCACCGCCACCTTCGACGGGCTGTCGCTGGCCTGGGCCATCATCGAACACCTGCACGATGTCAACGCCTGCCGCGGCCTGTTTGCGACCCATTACCACGAATTGACTCAGCTTTCCGCACGCCTAGACGAGCTGTCCAATCACGCCATGGGGGTCAAGGAATGGAAGGGAGAGGTGGTGTTCCTCCATACCGTGGGCCCGGGCACGGCGGATCGTTCCTACGGCATTCACGTCGCCCGCCTGGCGGGCCTTCCCACCGCGGCGCTCGACCGGGCGGAAGAGGTGCTCTGCGCCATCGAACAGGGCGAAAAGGCCGACGCGGTCTCCCGCCTGGCCGACGACCTGCCGCTGTTCGCGGCCGCGCCGACGACGCGGCGGGGGCCGAGCGCGCTGGAACAGGCCCTAGACGAGGTCCATCCCGACCAACTCACTCCGCGCCAAGCCTTGGAGCTCCTCTACAGGCTGAAAGGCGTCGCCACGGGGGATGGGGACGACGGCGAAGGGTAGGGTTCTTCCTCAGTCGAGCCGTCCTTCGGTTGGCGGGTTGAAAACCGGCGGTTCCTTCGCCGCTTCGGCCGCCAAGTTGGGGTCGTCGGCGCCGTGGTCCCATCGGTTGGCCACGTAGCGCCCGCCGGTGAGGTCGTCGGAGAGATCGGAAAACAGCCAGACGATGGGCGCGCGCATGACCGAGGGTTCCACCAGTTGGCGGGTGGTAAAATAGGCCTCGGGCACGAACTTGGTCCGCGCCGCCCCGCCCGGGATCAGGGAATTGCAGGTCACGCCGTGGCCCGCCAGGTCGGCGGCGAATACCAGGGTTTCGGATTCGATGGCGCCCTTGGACGGGCCATAGGGGCTGTTGCCGCCGCGCTGCATGGTGCCGATGGAGGTGGTGACATTGACCAGCCGGCCCCAGCCCTGGTCCTTCAGGTGACCGACCGCGGCGCGGCACATGTGGTAGGTGCCGACCACGTTGACGCGGATCACCTGAGCCCAACGAAAGGGGTCGGCCTCGAAGAACTTGCAGTTGGTGTCCTCTGCGCCCGGCGCGATGACGTTGAGCTGGCCCAGGGCGGCGTTGTTGACGACCCCGTGCAGGGCGCCGAAGTTCTCCAGGGTCTCGGTGACGGCGCGTTGGCATTGGCCGTAATCAAGGATGTCGTAGGGCAGCGCCATCACCTTGTCGGCGCCGTGGTGAAAAGCGATCTCGTCCACGGTTTCCTTGAGCTCTTCGGCCTCGGGCGTCAGCAGCGCCGCCCGGCCGCCGGCCTCGATGATGGCTTCGCCCATCTCGCGGCCCATGCCGCGGCTGCCCCCGGTGACGATGGCGACCCGGTCGTTGAGATGGAGTTCGCTCATGGGCCTTGTCTCTCGCCGAGGTTGGCCCGGGGCGGGGGCACCCGGTAGGCGGGGACGGTCATGGCCTTGGCCGCGGCCTCGCCCGCGTCGGCGGCGGCGTCCCAATAGCGCGCGTTGAACCGTTGGCCGTTATGGCCGTCGGAGAGATCCGACATCAGCCAGACCATGGGCGAGCGCATGATTCCGGCATCCAGCAGCCGGGGGTTGGAATGCATCTTTTTCGGCACGAAAGCGGTGCGCACCGCGCCGCCAGGGATTATCGTGTTGCAGGTCACGCCTGTCCCCTCGAGGTCCTGGGCGAAGATCAGGGTCTCGGATTCGATCCCCGCCTTGGAACAGCCATAGGGGCTCCAATTGAGCCGACCGTAGTTGGCCAGCGAGGTGGTGACGTTGACGATCCGTCCCCAGCCACGTCCGATCATCACCGGGGCCGCGGCCCGGGCCATGAAATAGGTGCCGATCACGTTGACCTCGATCAGCCGCGCCCAGCGGGCCGGATCGGCGACCCAGAAATCCACGTGCTCGCATTCGGAAACGCTGGGCGCGACCTGGAGGGGACCGATGCCGGCATGGTTGACGAGGCCGTCGAGGCCGCCGAAGGCGGCGACGGTCTCGGCGACGGAGCGCATGCAGCCGTCGTAATCTGTTATGTCGGAAGCGAGCGCGATGACCCGACCGCCGCCATGGGCCGCGCCCAGTTCCGCCGCCGTGGCCTCGAGCTCGTCGGCCTCGGGGCTGAGCACAGCGACGCTGGCCCCCGCTGCCAGCAGCCCATCGGCCATTTCCCGGCCCATGCCGCGGCTGCCGCCGGTGACGATGATGGCGCGGCCGTCAAGGTTGATGTCGGACACGTTTTTCTCCCCCTTCGGGATGGCGTGATCCCTACCCTGTTATCGCGCCTGGGTGGCTCAGTATGAGCGGGTCCGTCCGCGAGTCACGGCCAAAATGCTGCAATTTGAGACAAACCCGTGTTTTCCACCAAACGCTGTCCGGCGGGTCGATCTCAAGGGAGGACCGCCGGCGGCGCCCCGCCGGGAGCGTCCAACACCTGCTCGGCGCCGATCAGCCGTCTCAGGATTTTGAGCGCCCAGAGGTGATAATCATCGCCGGCGTGGGAGGCGCAGGAATCGGCCAGGACCACCGGCCGAAAGCCCGTCTCGAACAGGTCGAGGGCGGTTTTCAGGACGCAGTTGTCGGTGGCGATGCCGCAGATATGCACCTCTTGGGCGCCGATCAGCTCGAGGCGGGCACGAAACGCCGCATCGACGCAGGAATAGGTGGATTTCTCGATCATCGCTGCCCCCGCCGGCGGCTCGAAGGCGAGCGGCGTGTCGTCGCTGCCCGGCGCGAACCGGTGCCAATGGATCAAACGTCGATGGGCCGAGCCTTCGAGGTTGATGAACCGGGTCACGATGACCCGGTCGTAGCGCCGCGCTAAATCCGCCACCCGTGCCGGGATATGCCGGGTTGCATCGTTGATGAAGCCCTTTTGAACGTCGATGATGAGCAGCGGTATGGTCATGTAAACCCTGGAATCCACGGAACCTTCGGCGTTTGGGCCCGGCATTGATCGGGCCCGGGACGCGGCCGCGCCATTTGTGTCATACTTCGGCCCCCTGTATAAGGCCTTTCACGGGCGCCCCGCCCGCCCCGCCGGACAGTGCCGATGCTCGAAACCGCCGCCTCACCCGACGACACCGACCCCGATCCCAGCGCCCCCGCGGTGGTGATGGCGGAATTCGCGGTGCGTTTGGAGACCCTGGCGGCAAGCGACCGGCCGGTCGCCCAGTTACGCCCGGCGGTGCTCGATGCGGCGAGCGAAGCGCTTGCCCTGGCCCGCGCGGAAACCCGCGCGCGGTTTTTCGCGGGCGCGCTGAACGGCACCCAACTGGTCGCCGCCAACGCCGCGATGACCGATGGGCTGATCTCGGCGCTGTTCGAGTTCACCACCGGCACCGTCTACCCCCGCGCCAATCCCACCGCCGGGGAGCGTATGGCGCTGGTGGCCGTGGGCGGTTATGGCCGGGCCGAACTGGCGCCCCATTCCGACATCGACCTCCTGTTCCTGCTGCCCTACAAGCAGAACGCCTTTACCGAACAGGTCATCGAATACATCCTCTATCTGCTGTGGGATCTCGGCTTCAAGGTGGGCCAGGCGATCCGGTCGGTGGACGAGTGCATGCGGCGCGGCAAGAGCGACATCACCATCCGCACCGCCATGCTGGAGACCCGGCTGGTGGCCGGCGAGGCGGAGCTGTTCGAGACCCTGCGCGCCCGCTTCCGGGCGGAAATCGCCGAGGGTACCGGGCCGGCATTCGTCGAAGCCAAGCTCGCCGAGCGCGACCAACGGCATAAGCGGACCGGCGATTCGCGTTACGTTTTGGAGCCCAACGTCAAGGAAGGCAAGGGCGGCCTTCGCGACCTTCATACGCTGTTCTGGATCGCCAAATACATTTACGGGGTGGAAGAGATCCCCGCCATGGTGGCGCTCGGCGTGATTTCCGAGCGCGAGGCCAGGCGCTTCGCCAAGGCCCAGAATTACCTGTCCACGGTGCGTGCCTATCTTCATTACCTGACCGACCGGGAAGAAGACCGCCTGACCTTCGACATGCAGGAACGGGTGTCGGGACTGATGGGCTATACCGACCATGCCGGCGCCCGCGCGGTCGAACGGTTCATGAAGCACTACTACCTCTATGCCAAGGAAGTGGGCGACCTTACCCGCATCTTCTGCGCCGCGCTGGAAGATCAGCACAAGCGCCGCCCGCGCTTGCGGTTCCCCACCTTCGGCCGGGGGCGCCGGGTGGTCGACGGATTCGTCATCGAGAAAGGCCGCGTCCGGGCCGAGCACGAGGATCTTTTCCGCAAGGATCCCGTGGCGTTGCTGCGGCTTTTCACCGTCGCCCATGGGGAACAGGTGGATATCCACCCCGAGACGTTCCGGCTCATCACCCGGTCCCTGCCCCTGATCGATGATGGATTGCGCCGTGATGCCGAAGCCAACCGGTTGTTCCTGGATCTCCTGACCGCGGAGCGAAACCCGGAAACCATGCTACGGCACATGAACGAGGCCGGGGTGTTCGGCCGGTTCGTGCCCGATTTCGGCCGCGTCGTCGCGCAGATGCAGCACGACATGTATCACGTCTACACCGTCGACGAGCACACCATTCGCGCCTTGGGCATCCTCCATCGCATCGAGGCGGGCGAGTTCCGCGAGGACATGCCGGTGGCCAGCGAGGTCATCCATAAACTGGATTCGCGCCGGGCGCTTTACCTGGCGCTGCTGCTTCACGACATCGCCAAGGGCCGCGGCGGCGATCATTCGGAGATCGGCGCCGAAATTGCGCTGCGGCTGGGGCCGCGGCTGGGGCTCAGCGGGGAAGAGACCGAGACTGTCGCCTGGCTGGTGCGTCACCATCTCGTGATGAGCAACACCGCCTTCCGCCGCGATATCGACGATCCCAAGACGATGACTGATTTTGTCGAGGTGGTGCAGTCGCCGGAACGCCTGCGCCTTCTCTTGTGCCTGACCGTCGCCGATATCCGCGCGGTCGGCCCCAATGTCTGGAACGGCTGGAAAGCGGCGCTGTTGCGCGAACTTTATTACGCCGCCGAAGACATGATGTCGGGCCAGTTGACGGCGCGCGGCCGGTCCGAGCGGGCCGAAGCCGCCAAGGATGGTCTCCGCGCCCGCCTCAAAGATTGGAGCGACGAGGAATTCGACCAATTCGCGTCCCGGCCCCCGGCCCCTTATTGGCTCGCCTTCGATGGCGACACCTTGCACCGCCACGCAAAGCTGATCGCCGGCGCCAGGGATGACGACGCGCCGCTGGTCATCGATCTCAGTGTCGACCGGTTCCGCGCCATCACCGAGGTGATGATCTACACCATCGACGATTGGGGCTTGTTCTCGCGGATCGCCGGCGCCATGGCGCTCGCGGGCGCCAATATCGTCGATGCCAAGATTTTCACCATGAGCGACGGCATGGCGCTGGATACGTTCTGGATCCAGGACGTCAACGGCGAGGCTTACGGCGAACCGCGGGCGCTGCGCCGGCTCGAAGATACCCTGGAACGGGTGATTTCCACACAGCGCCGTCTGCCCAAGCGGCTCTCCATAAAGACCATCTTGCCCGCCCGCACCCGGGTGTTCCGCGATCAGCCCCGGGTGATGATCGACAACTCGGCATCCGCCACCAATACCCTGATCGAGGTCAACGGCCGCGACCGGCCCGGATTCCTGTACGACGTCACCACCGCCGTCACCGAGTTGAACCTGCAGGTCTCCTCGGCCAAGATCGCCACCTTCGGCACCCGCGCCGTCGACGTCTTCTACGTCAAGGATCTGTTCGGCCTCAAGGTCACCCATGAGGGGCGCTTAGAGACCATCCGCGAGCGCTTGTTGGAGGCGATCCGCGAACCGGATTCCGATGCCCAGGAGATGCCCCACAAGGCTAAGGCGCCGGCTTCGACGCCCGCCAAGGGGGCGGCAAGGGGCAAGGCCGTGTCGAGCCCGGCAGGGAAGGCCCCGGCCAAGAAAAGGGCGGCCAAGAAAAGGCGTTCCCCGGCCCGCACCGCCAAGGCCAAAGCCCCGACATCCAAGGCCAAAGCAGCGACAGCCAAGAGTAGCACCGTCAAGGGGTCGCAAAAATCCGCGACGCCCATCACCAAAGGGGCCGCAAAGGCCGTGACCAAGGCGAACTAGAGCACTTTATTAGCTCATGGCGCTGATTCGCTCCATCACCACCGTCGGCGGCTTCACCCTGGCAAGCCGTCTCGCCGGTTTCGCGCGCGACGTCTTGTTGGCGGCGGTGCTCGGCGCCGGGCCTGCCGCGGACGTCTTTTTCGTCGCCTTCAAGTTCCCCAATCTGTTCCGGCGCCTGTTCGCCGAAGGAGCCTTGGCCGCGGCCTTCGTGCCCATCTATTCGGGGCTGTTGGTAACCGCGGGGCGCGAAGCGGCGCGCCGCTTCGCCGAAGACGCGCTGGCGGTGTTGCTGGTGGTATTGTTCGTTTTCGTGGCCGCCCTCGAACTGTTGATGCCGTACGCGATGATGGGCCTGGCGCCGGGCTTCCTATCGGATCCGGAGAAGTTCGCCTTCGCCGTCGAACTGGCCCGCATCACCTTTCCCTATCTCCTGTTCATCTCCTTGGTCGCCCTGATGGGGGCGGTGTTGAACGCCCATGGCCGGTTTGCCGCGCCCGCCGCCACCCCGGTGATCCTCAATATCGTGATGATCGCGGCGATCCTGAGCTGGAGCCAATTCGCCCGTTCGCCCGCCGTGGGGCTGGCCTGGGCGGTGGCGGTGGCGGGCATCCTGCAGTTCGTCTGGCTCGGTCTCATGCTCGCCCGCGACGGCCATGCCCTGGGCTTGCGTCTCCCCCGGTTCACGCCCCAGGTGAAAAAGTTGCTGCGCCTGATGCTGCCGATCGCGCTGGGCGCCGGGGTCTATCAGATCAACGTGGTGGTGGACCTGGTCATCGGTTCGTTGCTGCCGTCGGGCACCATCTCGTACCTGTATTACGCCGACCGGGTCAACCAGCTGCCCTTGGGGGTGATCGGCATCGCCGTCGCCACGGCGCTGTTGCCGTTGCTGTCGCGCCAGATTCGCGCCGGAGACGAGGCGGGCGCCATGGAAAGCCAAAACCGGGCGCTGGAATTCGCCCTGCTGTTGACGGTGCCCGCCGCCTTTGCGCTGATCGCCGTCGCCGGTCCGGTGATCGCCGTGCTGTTCGGCCGGGGCGCCTTCGGTGCCGACGCCCAGGAGGCAACGGCTTGGGTGCTGGCCGCCTATGCCCTCGGCCTGCCCGCCCACGTGGTGGTCAAGGTGCTGGCGACGGGCTATTTTGCCCGCCAGGACACCAAGACCCCGGTCAAGATCGGGGTGCTGGCTTTGGTCGTGAACGTCGTGGCGAACCTCATCCTGATGGGGCCGTTGGCCCATGTCGGGATCGCCCTAGCGACCTCCATTTCCGCCTGGGTCAACGCCGGGCTGTTGGCCCGAGGCCTTTACCGCGGCGGGCGGTTGAGGCCGGATAGCGGCGTGCGGCGCAAATTGCCCCGCATCGTCATCGCCTCCGCCGTCATGGCCGGCGCGGTCGGCGCCGTGGCGGCGGCCGGTGAAACCCTGCTGGCGGGGTCCGAGCCGGTGCGCATCGCCGCCGTGGCGGCGCTGGTGATCGGCGGGGTGGTCCTTTACGCGGCCCTGGCGCAAATTTCCGGCGCCGTCTCCCTGGCCGAACTCAAGCGGTCGCTGGCGCCGGGCGCGGCGGACCAAGGCGCGGCGACGGCCGGCGGCGATGCGCCGTTCCCTTGACCGGGACCACCCTTTGAGGCCATAAAAACCGCCCGTGACCGGGCAAGCCATGGCGAGTGGGACTATGAACCGCATTTTCTCGGGCGTTCAGCCCACCGGCAACCTGCACCTCGGCAATTACCTGGGGGCGATCCGCAATTGGGTGGATCTCCAGGGCGATTTCGACTGCATCTTTTGCATCGTCGATCTGCACGCCTTGACCCTGCCCCAGGACCCGAAGGCATTGCGCAACCACACCCGCGAGGTGACCGCCGCCTATCTCGCCGCCGGGATCGATCCCGAGAAGTGCATCATCTTCAACCAGTCCGCGGTGCCGGGACACGCGGAGCTGGCCTGGCTGTTCGCCTGCGTAACCCCGTTGGGCTGGCTCAACCGCATGACCCAGTTCAAGGAAAAGGCGGGCAAGCGGCGGGAAAACGCCGGCCTGGGACTTTACGCCTATCCCGTCCTCATGGCCGCCGATATTCTCCTTTACAAGGCCACCCACGTGCCCGTGGGCGAGGACCAGAAGCAGCACCTGGAACTCGCCCGCGACATCGCCGGTGCCTTCAACCGGCAGTTCGAGACCGACTATTTCTCCTTGCCCGAACCCCAGATCCTGGGCGCCGCGGACCGGGTGATGAGCCTGCGCGACGGCACCGCCAAGATGAGCAAGTCCGATAAGTCGGATTACTCGCGCATCAACATGACCGATGACGCCGACACCATCGCCCTCAAGATCCGCAAAGCGCGGACCGATCCCGAACCCCTGCCGGAGACCGTCGAGGGGCTCGAAGGCCGTGCCGAGGCCGACAACCTGGTGGGCATCTATGCGGCGCTCACGCGGACCGGCCGGGCCGAAATCCTCGGCCAGTTCGGCGGGGCGATGTTTTCGGAATTCAAAGATGCGCTGGCCGGCGTGGCGGTCGATGCGCTCGGCCCCATCGCTTCGGAAATGCAGCGCCTGGTGGCCGAGCCCGGCTATGTCGATGGGGTGTTACGCCGCGGCGCCGAACGCGCCGGCGAGATCGCGGATCGCCACCTTTCGGAAATTCATCGCATCGTAGGCCTGTTGCGCCCCTGACCACCCCGGGGGGCCGAGCCGCCCAGGGGCGTTATTTTTCTTGCGCTTTTACCGGGTACGGCGCACAAACGATGCTCTAACCCGACCCAGCGCCGCCAAGGGCGTCACCATCCCCCATGCAGATTTATCTGCCGATCGCCGAAATTTCCCTCGATGTGTTCCTGCTATTCGCCATGGGCGGCGGGGTGGGGTTCCTCTCCGGCCTGTTCGGGGTCGGCGGCGGTTTTCTGATGACGCCGCTGCTGATCTTCATCGGCGTCTCTCCGGCGGTCGCGGTGGCGTCGGAAGCCAATCAGGTGGTGGCGGCGTCGGCCTCGGGCGTGCTCGTCCATATGCGCCGGGGCCATGTCGATTTCAAGATGGGTTCGGTGCTGTTGGCCGGCGGCATCGCCGGGTCGAGCTTCGGCGTGTGGCTCTATTCGCTGCTGCGCGCCATGGGCCAGTTGGATTTGGTGATCTCGCTCTCCTACGTGGCGTTCCTCGGAATCATCGGCTCTTTGATGTTAGGTGAATCGGTGCGCGCCGTCCTGCGCCGCGGCCGGGCCGGTGCCGCCCGGCGCAAGCTGCACCAGCACACCTGGCTGCACGGGCTTCCTTTCAAGATCAGGTTCCGCAAGTCCAAACTCTATATCAGCGCGCTTTTACCGCTCGCCATCGGCTTCTTCGTCGGCATCCTTTCGGCCATCATGGGCGTCGGCGGCGGCTTCATCATCGTGCCGGTGATGATCTACGTGCTGGGCATGCCGACCATTACGGTGGTGGGGACGTCGCTGTTCCAGATCATTTTCGTGACCGCCAATGTCACCTTCCTGCAGGCGGTCAACAACCAGACCGTGGACGTGTTTCTGGCACTGATCCTGCTCACCGGCGGCGTCATCGGCGCCCAATTCGGCGGCCGTTTCGCGGGGCGGCTGCCCGGTGAGTACCTGCGCCTTCTGCTCGGTGCGTTCGTGCTTTTCGTCGGCGCCGTGATGATGTTCACCTTGGTGGTGACCCCCGAAGATATCTATTCCCTCGGCGGCGGCGTCGGGTGATGACCGGGCGCGGCCTCAAAGTCCTGGCACTGGCGGCCGCCCTCGCCCTGGCGCCGGTCCATGGGGGCCTCAAAGCCCAGGGCCTGGTCGCCGATGCGTCGCGCCACCTGGTCGCCATCACCACCGGATTCGTCGGCACCGAAGTGCTGCTGTTCGGGGCCACCGAAGGGGAAGGCGACGTCATTATCGTCGTGCGCGGGCCGGCGCGGCGGGTGGTGGTGCGCCGCAAGGGGCGTCACGCGGGCATCTGGGTCAACGACGCGGAAATGACCTTCCGCGACGTGCCGTCCTACTACTGGCTGGCATCTTCAAAGCCCATCGAGACGCTTCTCCGGCCGGCGTCCGTCGATCGCCACGGGATCGGCGTCCAGCATCTGCGACTGGCCGCCGTGGGCAAGGTCGACGCCGACGACCTCGCCGGGTTCCGCGCCGCCTTGATCCGTAACAAGGTCCTCAATGGGCTGTACACGGTGCGGCCCCGGGATGTCAATTTCCTCGGCCAGCGCCTGTTCCGTTCGACCGTTTACTTTCCCGCCAACGTGCCCACCGGATCCTACACGGTCCACGTGTTTTTCGTCCGCAACGGGAGCGTCGCCAGCGCCCAGACCGTGCCGCTGACCATCGCCAAGATCGGCATCGGCGCCGATGTCTACCGATTTGCCCACGCCTCGTCGGCCCTTTACGGCCTCATCGCCATCGCCATCGCCCTGCTCGCGGGACTGTTCGCGGGCGTCATCTTCAGAAAGGCCTAAGACCATGTCTCTCGGCAATGACAGCAACGGAAATTCCAACGCTGCACCGTCCGACGGCGGTGTGGTCGAGCGCATCTTCCTGGTCGTCATCGACGCCACCGAAGAGCATCACAAGGCGCTCAGGTTCGCGAGCCTCCGGGCCAAGCGCACCGGCGGCCGCGTGGCCCTGCTCTACGTCATCGAACCGGCCGAGTTCAAGCACTGGATGGCGGTGGAGGACATCATGCGCCAGGAACGCCGGGAAGAGGCCGAAGCGCTGCTCCACGAGGTCTCCGCCGATGTCCAGGAACTGTCGGGCAAGACGCCGGTCTATTTCCTGCGCGAGGGCAACCTTGCCGACGAGCTGTTGGACCTGATCAACGAAGAAAAAGGCATTTCCATCCTGGTGTTGGCGGCGGCGGCGGGCAAGAAGGGTCCCGGACCCCTGGTGTCGGCCCTGGCGGGCAAGGCGTCGGGCAGTCTCCGGGTGCCCTTGACCGTGGTCCCCGGTGATCTGACCGACACGGAAATCGACGCCCTTACCTGATCCCCCCGCATCGGCCGGCGCGCTTTGTTGCGTCCAAAGGCCGACCGGGGACCGATTATTTCAAACTCGCCCGATTTTCGCTGTATTAACCCTGACTGTTAATAACTTACTGATTTTAAATAAAATATTTGGCTTGATTTTGGTCGGTTCTTTATCCATTTTATGTCTTGGAGCCAAAAAGGAATGAGGCTGGCACGCGGGGCGCGCGGCCACCGGCGGACCAAAATGGGAAATAAGCACCCGTCCGCAAAAAATGCCTCAGGGAGCGCTTAGATGTTCATTCAGACCGAACAGACACCCAACCCGGCGACGCTGAAGTTTCTTCCGGGCCTCACCGTGCTGGAGCGCGGCACCCTGGACATCACCGACCGGGAGGGCGCGAAGCGCTCGCCCCTGGCCACAGGCCTATTCGACGTCGATGGCGTGGCCGGTGTGTTCCTGGGGGGCGAATTCATCGCCGTCACCAAGACCGACGAACGGGATTGGGCGACCATGAAGCCGATGATCCTGGGTGCCATCATGGAGCATTACACGTCGGGCGCGCCGGTTGTGGATGACGCGGACGAGGTGGGGGAAGAGGCGTCCACGGGCGAGGACGACGATGAGATCGTGGTCCACATCAAGGAGCTTCTGGACACCAGGATTCGTCCCGCGGTGGCTCAGGACGGCGGCGATATCGTGTTTCGGCGGTTCGAGGACGGGATCGTGTTTCTGCACATGCAGGGCGCATGTTCCGGGTGCCCCAGTTCAACGGCGACGCTGAAGATGGGGATCGAAAATCTTCTCAAACATTTCATACCCGAGGTCAGAGAAGTTCGACCGGTCGAGTAGACGAGGCTGGGCCGGGCTTCGATGCAGAGACGGGCCGATTGGGGGCGGCCGTCTTTCGCAGTCTGAAAGGATTTGTGAAATTGGCGAAATTCCATATCAGAGACTATTTTAGCGTCACCCGGGCAAGGGACGATACGCCGCGCACATGGTGGCGCTTGGAAGATTTGGACGCCAAGGTCTTTCGCGCATCGGTCCCGGCCGTGGCGGCGCGCGCCGCGTCCATCGCCCTCTTCGTGCTGGGGACGGGGCTGGTGGCGGCATTGATCTGGACCGAGACTGCGGATCGTGGCGGCGATGGACCATCGCCACTGGTGGCCGGGGTGCAAGGCGCCGCCAATTCGGCTGCGGCTAAGTCCTGGGCCGAGCTGGGGATCAAGCCCCAGGGGGTAATCGTCGTTTCCGCCAGCGCCCATGAGCTGTACAAGGATTTCCGCAGGATCGGCTACCGCCTCGAGGACGTGCGCAGGGGCGCCGGCGCGGTGCCTCGGGTCTTCGTCAAGGCGATGCCCAAGGATATCGGCAAGGTTTCATCGATCGCCACGCGCAAGGCGGTATTCATCAAGACCATGTTGCCTCTCGTCCTGCGCACCAATGAGGAGCTTCGCGCCATCCGGGCGAAAGTGCTGGCGTTGACCGCGCGCGAGGCGAAAGGTCAGGCGTTGGCGCCCGCGGAACGCTCTTGGCTCGCCGCCCAGTACGGCCGTTTCGGCGTTTCCCGAAACGACCGCGCGGGCTTACTGCTGCGGGTCGACGTGATCCCGCCCTCCTTGGCCCTTGCCCAGGGCGCCGAGGAAAGCGGCTGGGGCTCATCCCGTTTCGCCCTCGAGGGCCGGGCGCTTTTCGGACAGAGGACCTACGCCCAATCGCCGGGGCTTGTTCCGGTAAACCGTGCCGCCGGCGCGCGTTTCAAGATCAAGAGTTTCGGGCATCTGCTGGATGGCGTGTGGTCTTACGCGCAGAATTTGAACACCCATCCCGCCTATGCCCGCTTCCGGGCGCTTCGTGCCCGAATGCGGGACCAAGCCGGGGGCCCCCACGGGCTTGATGCCTACAGGTTGGTCGAAGCGCTGGACATTTATTCGGAGCGTGGCGCCGATTACGTGGAAACCATCAAGACGATCATCCGGGTGAACGATCTCCGGGCGCTCGACAGGGCCCGGTTCAGCCGCGCGCTAGGCGGTGTTGACCCGGCGTGAAGGGCGCGCGCCATCGGCGGCCCTTATGCTTGCCCTTGATGCAATGAGCCCTCCAGTGGGGGGTTCATTTTTTTATCACGAAGAATTGGTAACTGAGCCAGCGCCAACGCCCCCCGCCGGCCGGCAGGGTACAGTTGATCCGCGTCCGGCCCGGCTTCAAGGCCCGGGGAGGGCGGACCTCGATACGCCGTTGGCCGAGGCGCTGGAGCGCCAGTTTTCCATGCACCGAGGAATAACAGGCAAGCGACCGGAGCCCGCGAATTCCCTTGCCGACGGTGAAGCCGAAGGCCGGTGGATTGGGGCCAAGGGTCGGGTCCCGGGGGGTGATATCGGTGGCATGAAGAGGCAGCGCGTTGGCGGCCAACCGGAAGCGGGCGAGCGCCCCGTAGCGCTCGTTCATGGTGAAGCGGGGCAAGTAGAAGAAGTCGGACTTGCCGTGCGCCACCCCCGAATGTTGGCCGAAGGACGCCATGTAACCCGCCGCTCGCGCCGCCGCCATGACCACGCGGCTGGCTTCCCCGTAAGGGTAGGCGAAAAGCCGGGGTTTGAAGCCCAGCTCTTTTTCGAAACGCTGGTTGGATTTGGCGAGCTCCCCTTTGATCGCGCCGGCGCTCAGCATCGGCAGATGGGCATGGCTTACACTGTGGGCGCCGATGGTGACCCCGGCGCGCGCCATTTCCCGGATCTGGTCCCAGTTCATGTAATCCTTGCCGCCCCGGTCGACCGCACCGGTGGCGATGAACAGCGTGAACGAAAGCCCCGCCTTGCGCAGCCGTGGCCAAGCCTGGCGATACACCGACAGAAAGGCATCGTCGATGCTTAGTCCAATGGTCCTGTCGGGCAAGGGCCGGCCCGCCTTGAGGGCGCCGATGATGTCGGCCACCGGGCGCACCGCGTATTTGCCGGTGGCGAGTTCCTCCAGATGGGCCTCGAACTGGTCGATCCGGATATTGGTGGAGGGCCAGGCGTGTTCCCCGAAACGATGATACATCATCACCACCGCAGAGGCCGGTTCACGCGGCCGCTCCCGGGCAGTTTGTTGCGCGGCTCCGGGGCCCGGCGACGTCACCAGGGCAAGCCCAAGGGCGACGATGGTCGAGGCATGCGCCACCGGGCGGGCTTTGAATCCGGGGCCGGTACTGGACATGGGGAACCTTCTAGAGCATTTTCCCGCCAAATTGAACCATTCGACCGGAAAGTGCTCTAGATCTCACAGGCCCATCGATTATGGCCGGTCGAGGGGTTGAGGCAAGAACTCATGGGTTTTTCTGCTGGCGATCCTCTCCGTCGGGCGGCATCATGGTCCGATCCAGCTGGCGATCGCTGATCAGCGGGTAGCGGCGCGAATCGAACATCTGGTAATGCCACCACTCATTACGGTAAAAATCCCAGCCTGCGGTGGTCATTAGGCCGAGCAAAATGTGGCGGTTGACCTGTGCACGGCGCGGGATCTCCCGGTTGCCGTGGTGCGCGAGAGGCGTAAAGTCATCGAACCCGGTGCCCATCTCGAGCGGCGCGCCCGTCTCGTCCACCAGGGTGAGGTCCACCGCGACGCCGCGGGAATGGGGCGAACCGCGCCGGGGGTCGGCAAGGAAATCAGGGTCCGGAGTATGGTTCCACAACACCCGTTGCGCTTCGGTCGGGCGAAAGCCGTCGAAGATCAGCAAGCGCAAGCCGATATCGCCGGCCAACGCGATGGCCCGGAGCAGCGCCGCCGCCGCGTCGTGATGCAGATAGCACGCCGGCCGGCCATAGACCGGCGCACCGGTGAAATTATTGTCTCCGGCATAGGCGATTTCGAAATCGATGTCGAAGCGGGGCGACGTAATTTCGGCCAAGCGGGGGCTGGTGTCGGATGTCGGTTGGGCCATGGCGGGCTTCAGTCTAACATGGGGGCACGGGCGGTTCGACGTTTGGGAGGGAGATAAGCGGTGAATGTTCTCGGGCTCGATACCGCGACGACTGGGTGCTCGGCAGCCGTTTGGTCGGCGGGCGGCATCGTCGCGCACAGGTTCGAGGAGATGGACCGCGGTCAGGCGGAAAGGCTCAATCCCATGATCGGCGAGGTCATGGCGGATTCCGGGCTGGCCTTTGGTGACCTCGAGACCATCGCCGTAACCGTCGGCCCGGGCGCTTTCACGGGCCTGCGCATCGGCCTGGCCGCGGCCCGCGCGATCGGTTTGGCGGCGCCGGCGGCGGTGGTCGGCATCACCACCTTTGCGGCCTTGGCCCGCGCCGTTCCCGAAAGCGAGGGCGCGGGGCGCACGCTCCTGGTGGCGGTTAACGGCAAGCGCAAGGATGTCTTCATCCAGATTTTCGATGCCCAACGGCGGCCCGTGGGCGCGCCGGGCTCGCTGGATCCGGGCACGGTGCCGGGTGCGCTGCCGGCGGGGCCCTTGCTGATCGCGGGGGACGGCGGCCCGGTGCTGAGGGCGGCGTTGGCGGACTGCGCGGAAGCCGGTGACGGGGCCGGGGCGCGCATCCGGTTTTCTTCCGCCATGGGCCCACCCGACGCCGCCCAGGTGGCGGCGTCGGCAGCGGAATCCCATTCCGGCCGACCGCTGTCGGCGGCCCTGCCGCCCAGGCCGCTTTATATCCGGCCCCCCGATGCCCGGCTCCCCGGTGCGGGGGCAAGGTCTTGAAGGCGCTTTCCCATCCCGACGGCATCGCGGTCATCGCCGCGAGTGGCGTCCATGGCCCGGCCATCGCCCGGTTGCACAAGTGCTGCTTCGATGAAGCCTGGAGCATCTTTACCGTGCGTCAGGTCCTCGCCATGCCCGGC
This sequence comes from Alphaproteobacteria bacterium, assembly GCA_027292975.1. GTDB lineage: Bacteria > Pseudomonadota > Alphaproteobacteria > SMXQ01 > SMXQ01 > SMXQ01. The sequence goes on from JAPUGG010000226.1 coordinate 23,335, forward strand.
GCCTTCGGTTTGCTGGCGGTGGAAGAAGGGGGGCCGCGCACCGGCGGCGTCAGCGGCGGCGATTTGCTGGGTTTCGCGCTGGGGCGCAGCGCGGCCGGGGAATGCGAGCTCCTGTCCCTTGCCGTCACCATTGGCGAAAGGGGCCGGGGCATCGGCGGTGCGCTGTTGGCGGCGGCCATGGACCGCGCCCGACGGGACCAAGTGTCGCGCCTGTTTCTCGAAGTGGCCGAAGACAATGCCATCGCCCGGCGCCTCTACCGTAATTTCGGATTCCGGCCGGTGGGACGGCGGCCCCGGTATTACCGGCGCCCCCAGGGGGTGGCCGCGGCGGCGCTCACCTATTCGGTGTCGTTGGAAGACTGATCGGCGGATTTTCGCAAGGTGAGGATGTGCACGTCGTCTTGGCCGGAGGCGCTGGAAACCGCAGGTTCCAGACTAATCACCTGGTGCCCGTGCTCGCGCACCGACCGCGGCACGTTGCCAAGCGGCTCGGCGCCCTTGAGGCGGACCACGGCGAGTTCGCCCGGCACCATACTTTCGATCAAAATTTTGGTTTTGACGAAGGTAAGTGGACACGTGTCGCCGGTTATATCGAGGTAGTGCTTAACCATATTCCTCGGCAATTAAAAAGTTGAAGTATTTTTTCATTACAATTATATTCTTGCCACTATTTTCTCACGCCACTTTTTTCTAAGGGAGAGTAATGTAAATGGCGGACCCAAAAGAAACAAACGACCTTCTCGAACTGACGACCGAAATCGTGTCGTCTCACGTAGCCAATAATCCGGTGGCGATTCAAGATATTCCTGATCTGATCCGCCAGGTGTACGGCACGCTCACGACCATCGATCAAGGCCCCTCTGCACAGGCCGACCGGCCCCAGCCGGCGGTTCCCATCAAGCGGTCGATAACGCCCGATCATATCATCTGTTTGGAGGATGGTAGAAAGCTTAAGATGCTGAAGCGGCATTTGAAAACCGCCTACAATATGACCCCCGAAGACTATCGCGAGCGCTGGGGCCTGCCGGCGGACTATCCCATGGTCGCACCAAATTACGCGAAGCAGCGTTCCAACCTGGCGAAAAAAATCGGCCTCGGCAGGAAGCCCAGGCGCAGGGGTTAACGGCGGAAGGCCCCCTGAATTTTTTCAAGCGTCGAGGCGCCGCCGTCCCGGTTGAAAGGATCAAAGGCGGTGGGGATGCCATTGGGAGGCGTTCAATCTTTCTAACCGGGGATGGCCATCGGCTATTCCCGTTGGAAGGACTGTTCTCTATGATTGTCTGGAATTCACGGAGGAACATTGAAGTGGGCGCTTGCCAAATCGCCGGATAAGCGGAAACGCCATGTCACCCCTGGAGCAGGCTTGCATCGATAAAGGCATGAAGATGACCGAGCAGCGTCGGGTGATCGCCCGGGTGCTGTCCGATGCGCTCGATCACCCCGACGTGGAGGCGGTCCATCGCCGTGCCTTCGCGATCGATCCCCGGATCAGCATCTCCACGGTGTACCGGACGGTCCGCCTGTTCGAAGAGGCCAACATCATCACCCGCCACCGGTTCCGTGACGGAAGGTCCCGCTACGAACAACGCTCGGAAGACCACCACGATCACATCATCAATATCCGGACCGGGGAGGTGCTGGAGTTTCACAACGAGGAAATCGAGGCGTTACAGTGCGCGCTGGCGGATGAGATGGGGCTCGACCTGGTGGGACATAGAATGGAATTATTCTGTGTTCCAAAGGAAAGCGAATAGTCGCGCCCGACTGTGCCATGGCGGGGCAACAGGGATAGGTGAACCTTGGCAACGGAAACGATCGGTCCACCTCAGGCGTTGATGGACGGGCTCCGGGCGGGGGATCTGGAGGTGCGTCTGGCGCAGTCCAATGGCGAAATTATCGCTTCCCAGAATTTGCGTTACCGGGTGTTCTACGAGGAAATGGCGGCCCATCCGACCGAGCAGATGGCGCGCGAGAAAAGGGATTTCGATGGCTTCGATCCCCTTTGCGACCATCTTCTGGTGTTCGACCATTCCCGGGGCGACGATCCCCGGGACGCGGTGGTGGGCACCTATCGGCTGATCCGCCGCGTCGCCGTCGCCCGTCACGGAGGGTTCTATACCGCCAACGAATACGAAATCGACAAGATCGCGGCCCTGGACGGGGAGATTCTAGAGCTCGGGCGCTCCTGTGTGGGACGCGATCACCGCAACCGTCCGACCATGCAGATCATGTGGCGTGGCATTGCCGCTTATGTCGACCACTACGACATTCAGATGATGTTCGGCTGCGCCAGCCTGCCCGGCACCGATATCGACACCCTCGCCGAACCACTGTCCTACCTGCATCATTTTCACCTGGCGCCGGAAATGTACCGGCCCCGGGCGCTGGCCTCGCGCTACGTATCCATGGACCTGATGCCCGCCGATGCCATCGACAAGCGCGCGACCTTGTCCAACCTGCCGCCGCTGATCAAAGGCTATCTCCGTATCGGCGGCTTCATCGGCGATGGGGCGGTGGTCGACGAACAGTTCAACACCACCGATGTCTGCGTGCTGGTCAAGACCGATCTGGTGACCGAAAAATACATCCGCCATTTCGAGCGTACCAACCACGACACGGGGGCCAACTGATTCCCCAAGGATCGATCCTGAGGGGCGCCGCACGCCTCATCGCTTATTTGTTGCTCACCATGGCCTTGATGCCCGTGCAGGCGGTCGCCCTGGCCATGGGCGCCCCGTTGGCGGAACGCCTGCCGGCCACCTATCACCGGATCGTCGCCCGCTTGCTGGGGTTCGACATCGTCGTGTCGGGCAAGATGGCGACGGACACGCCGGCGCTGTTCGTGGGCAACCACACCTCTTACCTCGATGCCATGGTCTTGGGGACGATCATCGAAGGCTGCTTCATCGCCAAGTCGGAAATCGCCGATTGGCCACTGATTGGCTGGCTGGCGAAATTACAGCGCACGGTGTTCGTCGAGCGACGTTCGTCGCGCACGGCCCACCAGCGCGATGAAATCGGCGCCCGATTGGCGGCCGGGGATCGTTTAATCCTGTTCCCGGAAGGGACCTCCGACGATGGCGTCAAGGTGCTGCCGTTCAAAAGCGCGTTGTTCGCCGTTGCCGAGACGCCAGTGGACGGCGCGCCGCTCCTGGTGCAGCCGTTCTCCATCGCTTATACGGCGCTGGCCGGCCTTCCGGTGGGCCGGGAATGGCGCCCCCTGTTTGCCTGGTACGGCGACATGGAGATGGTGCCCCATGCGTGGCGCATTTTTACCTTCGCCACGGTGCGCGCCGAGGTGCGGTTTCATCAACCGGTCACCTTCGGCCAATTTGGTTCCCGCAAGGCGCTGGCCGAGCATTGCTTCGAGGTCGTCCGCCATGGCGTCGCCGAGGCCAATTCCGGGCGCCGATCTTGACTATTCGAGGGGTGATGTTACTTAAACACTGGTTCCCACCACCTGAAGGCGGAGCGCGGGCGTATTTGTGGCGTTCCGGCGTGATGCACGTTGAAACGTGGATTCGGTGAAGAAGCTTTTCATTAAAACCTACGGCTGCCAGATGAACGTGTACGATTCCGCGCGTATGGCGGATGTACTGGCGCCGGCAGGCTTTGAGGAGACGGCGGTGCCCGAAGCGGCCGATCTGGTCATCCTCAACACCTGTCATATCCGCGAAAAAGCCGCCGAGAAGGTCTATTCGGAACTCGGACGCCTGCGCGCCATTAAGGACGCCGCGGCGGGCCGTGGCCGGACCATGCTGATCGGCGTCGGTGGCTGTGTCGCTCAGGCCGAAGGCGAAGAAATGCAACGCCGTGCGCCGTTCGTCGATATCGTCTTCGGCCCGCAGAACTACCAGGACCTGGCCCAGATGGTGGAGGACGCGGCACGGGGCGGTACCGTCCTCAAGACCGATTTTCCGGCCCGGCCCAAGTTCGATTCCCTGCCCGAGGTGCGCCGCGAGGGGGAAACCGCGGCGTTTATCTCGGTTCAGGAGGGGTGCGATAAATTCTGCACCTTTTGTGTCGTTCCCTACACCCGCGGGGCGGAGTATTCGCGCCCCGCGGCGGACATTATCGCCGAGGCCCGCGCCCTGGTGGCGGGCGGGGTTTCGGAAATCACCCTGTTGGGCCAGAACGTCAACGCCTATCACGGCGAGGCGCCCCGCCGCGCCGCGCCAAGATCGGCTTTGGGCGAAGGGGAATGGGGGCTCGGCCGGTTGATCCGTGACCTCGCCGGGATCGATGGCCTTGCCAGGATCCGCTACACCACATCCCATCCTTCGGACATGGATGACGACCTGATCGCCGCCCATGGCGAGGTTGACGCCCTGATGCCCTACCTCCACTTGCCGGTGCAGTCCGGTTCCGATCGGGTGCTGGCGGCGATGAACCGGCGTTACACGGTGGATCAATACGCCTCCGTTGCCGCGCGCCTGCGCGCGGCGCGGCCCGACATCGCCCTGTCGTCGGATTTCATCGTCGGTTTCCCCGGGGAAAGCGACGCCGATTTCGAGGCGACTCTCGATCTGGTGCGCCGCCTGGGATATGCCCAGGCTTACTCCTTTAAGTACAGCGCCCGGCCTGGGACGCCGGCCGCCGAGCGGCCCGACCAAGTGCCCGATGCCGTCAAATCGGCACGCCTCACCCGGTTGCAAACGGAGCTGAAATCCCAGGCACGGACCTTCAACGAGGCCTGCGTCGGGCGTGTCATGAATGTGCTGTTCGACCGTCCCGGTCGCCATCGGGGCCAGATGGCGGGCCGAAGCCCCTATCTTCAGGCGGTCTACGTCACACAAGGCGACGGCGAAGCCCAGGCGCTGCGGGGGCGTATTCTCCCGGTGCGGATCACCGAGGCCCATGCCAACAGCCTGGCGGGAACGCTCGCCGACCGCGCACCTTTGGGGGCGGATCCATGACGCGCCGCCCGGCGCGGTCCGGCTCGAAACAACAGGCCCGGCGCGTCGGCTCCGGCCGGCCGGGAGCCGGCACCGTCACCAAGCCTTTGGTCCTACAATTCGACGACAATTCGGTTCTGACGCTTCTCTTCGGCGAGCACGACCGCAATCTCGTGCGGATCGAAAACGATCTCGGCGTCACCGTCCATGCACGGGGAAACCAGCTGACCATCACCGGACCCAGGTCCGCCGCCGGGGCCGCCCGGGATGCGTTGATGAATCTGTATGATCGTGTCAAAGAAGGCGTGCCTGCCGATCAAGGCGAGGTCGACGCTATCGTCCGCCTGGCGGCGGCGGGCCAGTTGGAGCCCGGCGGCGGCGGCGGCGCAATCGGCGCGGGCGGGGCGGTGATTCAGACCCGGCGGCGGCGGGTAACCCCCAGGACCCCCACCCAGGCCGCCTATATCGAAGCCATGAACACCTACGAACTGGTGTTCGGCCTTGGCCCGGCCGGCACCGGCAAGACCTATCTCGCGGTGGCGACCGCCGTCGCCTTGCTTCAGGCCGGCGCGGTCGACCGCATCATTCTTTCGCGTCCCGCCGTGGAGGCGGGGGAACGGCTCGGATTTCTGCCCGGCGACATCCGCGAAAAAGTGGATCCCTACCTGCGCCCTCTCTACGACGCGCTTTACGACATGTTGCCGGGCGATCAGGTGGTCAAGCGGCTTGCCAGCGGCGACATCGAGGTGGCCCCGCTGGCCTTCATGCGGGGGCGGACACTGGCCCATTCCTTCATCATCCTCGATGAGGCGCAGAACACCACCAGGGTGCAGATGAAGATGTGCCTGACACGGCTCGGAGAAGGATCCCGCATGGTAGTGACCGGGGACCTGAGCCAGGTCGACCTGCCCCTGGGGACCCGCTCGGGTCTCACCGACGCCCTCGAGGCGCTCGATGGCATCGACGGCGTCTCCATGGTTCGCTTCACCGACCAGGACATGGTCCGCCATCCCTTGGTGACGCGGGTGGTGCGCGCCTATGAGAAGGCCGAGAGGCGCCGCGACCCTGGATCCGCCGCCGCGACCCCCGCCCCCGCCGCCGCGACCCCCGCCCCCGCCGCCGCGACCCCCGCCCCCGCCAAGGACAAGGCCAAAGCCGCGTCGCCCGGGAAGCGGGTGCGCGCCAGGCCGCGCGCGGCCAAACCGGCCGACGGAGAAGGCCAAGGTGACGCAAAAAAGTGAACCCGCCATGGTTCCCGAAAGCGCCGAGATCGCGGTCCCGGTCGCGGTGAGCGATGCGGCCTGGACGGAGGCCCTGCCCCAGTGCCGGACCATCGCCATGGGCGCCGCCTTGGCCGCCGCCGCCGCGCGCGCCGATCCGGGGCCGCTGGAAATCAGCATCCTGTTGGCCGGTGACGAAGAGGTGCGCGGGCTCAACCGGGACTATCGCAAGGTCGACGCGCCCACCAACGTGCTGGCCTTCGCCAGCGGTTCCGAGCCGCCGGTACCCCAGGCGGCGCGGCTGCTGGGCGACGTGGTGCTGGCCTTCGGCACCGTGCGCCGGGAAGCCGATGAGCGCGGCCTGGAGATGGCCGATCATCTGGCCCATCTGGTGGTTCATGGCGTGTTGCACCTTTTGGGGTATGATCATGAAGCCGCGTCGGCGGCCGTCGCCATGGAGCGGGCCGAAGCGCAAATTCTGGCGGGGTTGAGGATCGCCGACCCCACTGCCGACGATGAGAGCGAGGGTACACGCCCTCAGCGAGAGAGATGACCGGAAACGCTCAATCTAGCCGGCCTCGCGGGACCGGGGCCGAACTCCAAAATCAATCCATATTCCAGAAAATCCTGGCTTGGCTGGGCCGGCTCGGTCGGTGGCGCAACGGCGACGGGTCGATCCGCGAAACCCTGGAAGAGTTGATCGAGGAACGACCCGACGGCGAGGAAACCATCGATGAAGACGAACGGCTGCTCATCGGCAATGTTCTCAATCTGCGTGATGTCGAAGCCGCCGATGTGATGGTGCCGCGGGCGGAGATCATCGCCATCGAAGCGGACGCCTCCCTCGATGAGCTGATCGCGTTGATGACCCGGGAGGCCCATTCCCGGGTGCCGGTCTACCACGAGACCCTGGATAACGTGTCGGGCATGGTTCACATCAAGGACGTGCTGGCGCGCGTGGGCACCACCGAAACGCCGGGGCTTTCCGAAATTGCGCGCAAGGTGTTGTTCGTGTCGCCCACCATCCGGGTGTTGGACCTTCTGTTGCAGATGCGCTTGACAAGGGTGCATATGGCCCTGGTGGTCGATGAATTCGGCGGCGTCGACGGCCTCGTCACCATCGAGGATCTGGTCGAGGAAATCGTCGGCGACATTCAGGACGAACACGATGCCGACGAAGTTGCCATGATCGCCCGGCCCGACGGCACCATCATCGCCGATGCCCGCACCGAGCTCGGGGAATTCGAGTCGCGCGTCGGCCCGGTCTTGACCGACGACGAGCGCGCCGAGGACATCGAAACCCTGGGCGGCCTGATCGTCACCATGTTGGACCGGGTCCCGAGCCGTGGTGAGATCATCACACACGGTTCCGGCATCGAGTTCGAAATCATCGATGCGGACCCCAGGCGGATCAAACGCGTCCGCCTTCGCAACCTACCCACCCCGAGGCCGGACCAAGGCGCGGCCGGGCCATGAGGGAATTGGCCCGGCGCCTTGGCGCGCTTTCCGGCTGGCGCCGGTTGGCCGCCGCCGCCGGGCTTGGCGCGCTGGCGGTGCTGGCGCTCCCCCCCATATACGCCGTGCCGGTGTTGTTGGTGTCCTTCACCGGCTTGGTCTGGCTGATCGACGGGCTCGACGGGGGGCCGCGCGCCGGGCTCAAGGCACTGGTCCTCGGATGGGGGTTCGGCTTCGCGCATTTCATCGGCGGGCTCTACTGGATCACCAATGCACTGTTGGTCGACGCCGCCACCCACGGCTGGCTCGCGCCCTTCGCCGTAGCGGGATTGTCTCTCTATTTCGCGGCCTATCCGGCCCTCGCCTGCTGGGCGGCTTCCCGGGTCCGGCCCGGCGTGCCGCGGGTGCTGGTCCTGGCGACCGCCTGGGCCGCCACCGAATGGTTGCGCGGCGTGGCTCTGACCGGTTTTCCGTGGAACCTGATATCGACTTCGCTGGCTTTCGATGCCGCCGCCATCCAGGGTGCGGCATTGCTCGGCGCCTATGGTCTTAGCCTGGTGGTGGTGGCCATCGCCGCCGCACCAGCGACCCTTGGGGCGGCGGCCACGGGCCCTGCCCGCGCCCTGCCCTTCGGCGTCGCCATGGTGCTGGCCGCGGCAATCGGCGGAGCGGGCGTCGTCCGGGTGGCTTCGGCGCCGGGCGCGGGTGCCGCGGTCACCGATGTGACACTGCGGATCGTCCAGGGCAATATCGACCAGCGCTTGAAATGGCGCCGTGATCTGGCGCAAGGCCATTACCGGACCTACCTGCGGCTTTCGCGGGCCCCCGGGGGCGGCGCCGCGCCCGATCTGGTGATTTGGCCGGAGACCGCGGTACCCTTCAGCCTCGACGGCAATCCGGCGTTGGTCCGGGCGCTCAAGCGGGCGGTGCCCGCCGATGGTGTGTTGATCACCGGTGCGGTGCGGACCACCCCACCCGGAACGCGGCCGCGCCGAGTGTGGAACGCGGTCGTCGCCGTTACCCAGCGGGGCATCGTCGCGACCTATGACAAGCACCACCTGGTGCCCTTCGGCGAATACGTTCCCGCCCGCAAATTTCTTCCCATCACCAAGATCACCGCCGGGCGAATCGACTTCACCCCGGGCCCCGGTGCGCGCAGCCTTGATATTCCCGGCTTGCCGCGGGTCTCGCCCCTGGTCTGTTTCGAGGCCATCTTCCCGGGTGCCGTGGTGGCGCCGGGCCGCCGCCCGCGGTGGCTCCTGAACCTCACCAACGATGCCTGGTTCGGGCGGTCCACCGGGCCTTATCAGCATCTGGCGGCGGCGCGGCTTCGCGCCGTGGAGGAGGGTCTGCCGCTGGTGCGAGCCGCAAATACCGGTGTCTCGGCGGTGATCGACCCATGGGGCCGGGTGCTCGAGGCGCTTCCCCTGGGCCGCCGCGGCGTGATCCAGCGGCGTCTTCCGGCGGCTCTCGACCCCCCGACGCCGTTCGCCCGCTTCGGCAACGGGGGTTTCGCCCTGGTGGCGTGTGTTATTTTACTTTTCGCCCTATGGATGGACCGCCGGCGGACCGCTGTGGACCGAAAATGATGCCAATGCTACATCTCATTGTTGAGTCTTGGGGCATCTTTCACTATAATTGGTTTGTTAGCTTAGTTGCAGATATTGCAGCCCTAAACTGGCTATCCGGCCACATATAAAAAAGGAACAGCTATGGCAAAGGCCGCAGTAAAATCCACCCGACGACCCCCTCGCGCCAAAAGACGGCCCCCTCGTGCCACAAAAGGAAGGTCCAATCCCATCGATGCCCATGTCGGCAGCCGCGTTCGGCAAAGACGCATGTTGCTCGGCATGAGCCAGGAGAAGCTGGGCAAGGCGGTGGGGCTTACCTTTCAACAGATCCAGAAATACGAACGCGGGATCAACCGTATCGGCGCGAGCCGGCTGTTCACGTTGAGCAAGGTTCTGAGCGTGCCGATCATGTTCTTTTTCGAGGAAATGCCAAGGGCGCTGGCCGCGGCCGGCGCCAAGGCGCGGGGCTTCGCCGACGCCTCGGTGACGTTCGAATCGGACCCCATGGCCAGCCGCGAAACCGCGGAACTGATCCGCGCTTATTATGGTATCGGAGATGCCAAACAGCGCCGGCGGGTGCTCGAACTGTTGCGATCCATGGCCGACGGGACCTGAGGCGATCAACCTGGCGGGAAACCCCTTGACGGTACCGCCAAAGGTTGCAACAAAAGCCGCCCAGAAGTAAGTGATGCGCGTCGGTGGAGCGAATGCTCCGCGGGCGGCGGCGCGGGCCGGCGCGCGGGTTTTCAGAGTCACCATGGAGGAGCCCGTGTCCCAAGGCGATTACCTGTTCACCAGCGAATCGGTTTCCGAAGGCCATCCCGATAAGGTCGCCGACGGTATCTCCGATGCCGTCGTCGATGCTTATATGACCCTGGATCCGCAGTCCCGTGTGGGGGTGGAAACCCTGGTGACGACCAATCGCGTGGTCATGGCGGGGGAGGTTCGCGGGCCGGCCACCTTGGACGCCGAGGAACACGAAAGGATCGCCCGCCAATGCGTGCGCGAAATCGGTTATGAACAAGAAGGGTTCCACTGGAAAAAAGCGCGGGTGGAGGTCCTGATCCATAACCAATCCGAGGACATCGCCATAGGGGTCGATGCGGCGGGGAACAAGTCCGAAGGCGCCGGCGATCAAGGCATCATGTTCGGCTATGCCTGTCGTGAAACCGATGTGTTGATGCCCGCGCCCATCCATTACGCCCACGCCATCCTGCGCTCCCTGGCCGAGGCCCGCCGTTCCGGCGCCGAGCCCGGTCTGTACCCCGATGCCAAGAGCCAAGTCACCCTTCTCTATGCCGATGGGAAGCCGGTGCGGGCCAGTTCCGTGGTGGTGTCCACCCAGCACCATGAAAGTCTCGACCAGGCACAGATCCGCGAGATCGTGCGGCAACATGTGGAAGGCGTGCTGCCCGATGGTTGGATGTGCCCCGAGGACGAATTCTACGTCAATCCCACCGGCCGTTTCGTGACCGGCGGTCCCGACAGCGATTGCGGCCTGACCGGGCGCAAGATCATCGTCGACACCTATGGCGGTTCGGCGCCCCATGGCGGCGGCGCGTTTTCCGGAAAGGACCCTTCCAAGGTCGACCGGTCGGCGGCCTACGCGGCGCGGTATTTGGCCCGCAACGTGGTTGCCGCGGGCCTCGCCGGGCGCTGCGTGATTCAGATTTCCTATGCCATCGGCGTGGCCAAGCCGCTTTCGGTCTATGTCCATACCTATGGCACCGCTACCTGTGACGAACAGAAATTGCCGGGCGCATTGTGCGAGGTCATGGATCTCACGCCGCGGGGCATTCGCGATCATTTGGGGTTGGACAAGCCGATCTATGCACGCACCTCGGCCTATGGCCATTTCGGGCGGCCGCCCGAGCTCGACGGCGGGTTCTCCTGGGAGCGCGATGACCTGGTGGAGGGCCTTGTATCCGCCCTCACCTGAGGCGCCCTAGCCGACCGGGGCCCGTAAAATGCTCTAAGCCCGATGTCCAGCCCATCCAGCCCATCCGCCACGTCCCATGCCACGCGACGCATCCTTTATGGCCGCCGCAAGGGCCGGCCTCTGCGGCCCGCCCGCAGGCGCTTGGTCCAGGACCTGTTGCCGCGGATCGGAGTGCCCCTTGAGCTCGGCGGCGGCGCCCGGGAGCCGGCATCTCCCGGCACCGCTCCGCTTCTCGACCCGGCGCGGTTTTTCGACGGCCCGCCCGCCTTCGCCGCCGGTAGCGCCGGTGGGTTGCCCTACCGCGAGGTCTGGTTGGAAGTAGGGTTCGGCGCCGGCGAGCATCTCGCTGCCCAGGCCGAAGCCCACGCCGATATCGCCTTCATCGGCTGTGAACCTTTCCTCAATGGCGTGGCCGCCCTGCTGGCCCGGGTCGATGCGCGGCGGCTGTCCAATATCCGGATCTACCACGATGACGCGCGCTTCCTGATCGAACGCCTGGCGCCGGGCACCCTCGCCCGTGTCTTCGTCCTGTTCTCAGACCCTTGGCCCAAGGCCCGCCATGCGCGCCGCCGGTTCATCGCCGCCGATACCCTAGACGTCTTGGCCCGAGTCATGGCCGATGGTGCCGAATTGCGCTTCGCCACCGATGACCCGGTCTATCTGCGCTGGGCGCTGGCGGCGCTGACCGCCCACGAGGGCTTTCGCTGGGTCGCGGAAAAGGCGGCGGACTGGCGCGTCCGGCCCGCCGATCAGCCGGCCACCCGGTACGAAGAAAAGGCGCGTGCCAAGGGCGTATCGCCGGTCTACCTGGTCTTCGAGCGGTGTCCGCGCCCCGCGCCCGACCTCCGGTAAAAGCCCCAAAACACTTGAAGGCGCGGCGAAAATGAGTATATTCCCCAATATTCTCTATAGGGTCCGAGTAATCGGGTGACTTTGCGGGGTGGGCCACCGGCCCGCTTTTTTATTACCAGGTCCAGGAACCGGGCGCGGCGGCGGGTGATGCGCCGGCCGGCCATTTTTCGGGATTTTGCCAACGACCATGAACCAGATTCACGAGAGGGTCGCGGCGCTGATTACAGGACCCCTGGAGGGAATGGGCTATGAGTTGGTGCGGGTGCACCTTTCCCACCGCGCCCGCCCAGTGCTTCAGGTGATGGCCGAACGGGCCGACGGCGCCGCCATGAGTGTGGACGATTGCGCCGAGATCTCCCACAGCGTTTCGGCGCTGCTCGATGCCGAAGACCCGATCGTCGGGGCCTATACGCTGGAGGTCAGTTCGCCGGGAATCGACCGCCCCCTGACCCGGCCCCGGGATTTCGAGCGGTTTGCCGGATTCGACGCCCGCATCGAGACCCGCGACGCCATCGCCGGTCGTCGCCGGTTCAAGGGAAAGCTCTTGGGGCTGGCCGGGGGGATGGTGTCGATCGACGTGGAGGAGGAAACAGTGCACCTGCCCTTCGAGGCCATTGCCAAGGCCCGGCTGGTGTTGACCGATGAATTGATTGCGGCGGCGCGGGCGGCACCCCCCCGGCTTAAAAACCCGGCCATGACGGCGGGGATCGCCGCGCCGAACCTCGGGCCGGATGTCATGGGTGATGAACGCCAAGTGGATGAATATGATCGGGACTCGCGATAAAATGGAACAGACCACGGAAAATACGCCCCTTGCGGAAGAAACCACCGGCCTCGCCAGGCCCGAATTGATTCAGGTCGCCGATGCCGTCGCCCGGGAAAAGGCCATCGACCGGGAGGAGGTCCTGACCGCCATGGAGCAGGCGATCCAGAAGGCGGGCCGCTCCCGCTATGGCCAGGAACGCGATATCCGCGCCGAGATCGACCGCGCCACCGGCGAGATCACCCTGGCGCGCTACACCGAGGCGGTGGAGGAGGTAGAGGACGAGTTCACCCAGATCTCCTTGGAGGCGGCGCGCCAGGTCGATCCCGACATCGAACCGGGCGGCTTTCTCATCGACCGTCTGCCGCCCATCGACTTCGGGCGCATCGCCGCGCAAACCGCGAAACAGGTGATCGTGCAAAAAGTGCGCGAAGCCGAACGCCAGCGCCAGTACGAGGAATACAAGGATCGCGCCGGCGAGATCGTGAACGGGCTCGTCAAGCGGGTCGAGTTCGGCAACGTGACCGTCGATCTCGGCCGGGGCGAGGCGGTGCTGCGTCGTGACGAGGCCCTGCCCCGTGAAAATCTGCGGACCTCCGAACGGGTGCGCGCTTATATCTATGACGTGCGCGAGGAGTTGCGCGGTCCCCAGATCTTCCTGTCCCGCACCCGGCCCGAATTCATGGCCAAACTGTTCGCCCAGGAAGTGCCGGAAATCTACGACGGCATCATCGAAATTAAGTCGGTGGCCCGGGATCCGGGAAGCCGCGCCAAGATCGCGGTCCTGTCCAACGATTCCTCGATAGATCCGGTAGGCGCCTGCGTCGGCATGCGCGGCAGCCGCGTCCAGGCGGTGGTGGCCGAGCTGCAGGGCGAAAAGATCGACATCATCCAGTGGTCGCCGGACCCCGCCACCTTCGTGGTCAACGCCCTGGCGCCGGCGGAAGTGACCAAGGTGGTGTTGGACGAGGACCAGCAACGGATCGATGTGGTGGTGCCCGACGACCAGTTGTCCCTGGCCATCGGCCGTCGCGGACAAAATGTCCGCCTCGCCAGCCAACTTTCGGGTTGGGATATCCGCATCTTGACCGAGGCCCAGGAATCGGAGCAGCGCCAGGAATTCTTCCGCACCCGGTCGCAAATGTTCATCGACTCCCTCGATGTCGACGATGTGATTGCCCACCTCCTGGTCACCGAAGGGTTTACCTCCATCGAGCAGGTCGCCTTCGTGCCCCAGCAAGAGCTGATCAATATCGAGGGATTCGAGGAGGATATCGCCCAGGAGCTTTCCAACCGGGCGCAAGCTTATCTTGCCGAACAGGCGGAGAAATTTGCCGCCACACGGCGTGAACTGGGAATCGCCGACGACCTCGCGGATTTGCCGGCGCTTTCGCCCGATATGGTGGTGGCGCTCGCCAATGCCGGCATCAAGACCCGCGACCAGCTGGCCGAACTCGCCGGCTATGAATTGTCTGGATCCGAAGTGGAAGGCGAAGAAGGGGTTCTTCAGGATTTCGGCATGACCGAAAGCGACGGCAACGCCATCATCATGGAGGCCCGGGCCCATTGGTACGAAGACGACGACGCCGAGGAAGAGGCCGAGGAAGAGGCCGTCGGCGAGGGCGGCGACGGCGATGAGGCGGAAAAGGGAGAGGTCGGCGCGGAAGGCGCGGAAGCCTCAGAGGCGGCGGCCGCCACGACCGAAACCGCGCCCGCGCAATCCGCCGGCAATCAAGAGAAACCGGCGACGGAGGGCTAAGCGGCGAACATGACAGCGCGCGGCAGCCCTAGGGGGCATCGGTTGGTCGAGGGGCACTCGCGAGGCGCGGGCGATAGGCGATGCATCGTCAGCGGCCGGTCGTTGCCGCGCGCCCGGATGATCCGCTTCGTCGTCGGACCCGACCGGTCGCTGGTCGCGGATCTGGATCAACGCTTGCCGGGACGCGGGCTGTGGGCGGAGGCGCGCAAGGACATCCTCGCCGAGGCGGCGTCGGGGCGGCATTTTCCCCGGGCCCTCAGGGGTCCCGTCGAAGTGCCGCCGGACCTCGTCCGGCGGGTGGAGGCCGGGCTAGCGGCGCGGTGCTCTAACCTGATCGGCCTTGCCCGCAGGGCCGGGGCCACCGTCGCCGGTTTCGAAAAAACCCGGGCTGCGCTGAAAGGCGGCACGGCGCACCTGTTGATCAGCGCCCGGGATGGTGCTGCCGACGGACGCGGCAAGCTGACGGCGTTGGCCTCCGGCATCGCCCGGGCGGAAGGTCTCACTGCGGCGGAACTGGGGGCCGTGTTCGGCCGCGAGGGCGTCGTCCATGTGGCGGTGACCGACGGCCGCTTCGCCCAGCGCATCGCCGGGGCATTGGCGCGGCTCGATGGCGTGCGCGGCGCCGCCGGCGACCAAGATGAATATTCCGGCGCCGCCGAGGTGCGACAGGGTTAGCAACAGAGTGGACCAGGTATGAGTGAAACGACCAAAGATACGGACAAGAAAAAGATTCCCCTGTCGCTTTCCCGGCCGGGCCGCCTCGAGCTCAAGAAGACCGTTGCGCAGGGGCAGATCCGGCAGAGCTTTTCCCATGGCCGGAGTAAGGCCGTCACGGTGGAAGTGCTTAAGAAGCGGACCTATGCCGCCACCGAAAGCGGCGGCATGGCCGAAGTCAAGCCGGGTGTAATAGCCGACGTCCAGGCCAAGGATCTAGGCGAATTGCTTACCAGCGGTGAACAGGCGGTTCGGGCGCGGGTCCTAGAAGATGCCGAGCGGGACGACGAACGGCGCAGGATCGAAGACGCCGAGGGTGCCGAACGCGAGGCGGAAGAGGCCAAGAAGCGCGCCGAGGAAGAGGCGGAAGAGGCCCAGAAGCGCACCGAGGAAGAGGCCGAGGCCGCCGCCGCCGCCGCGCCGCTTGCGCCCGATGTCGAGGCCCCAGCCAAGCCGGCCCGCGGCAAGGGCAAACCGGCGCCCCTCTCGGTCGAGGAAATCGGCGCGGAAGAGGACACCAGGAAACGCGCGCCGGGCCGTAAGGGCGCCAAGGCGGAAAAGGGCCGGCCATCGCTGACCCTGCGCAAGGAGGGCGACCGCCGCCGCGGCAAGCTCACCATATCACGGGCGCTCGATGACGAAGGCGGTGAGCGCGTGCGCTCGCTGGCCTCCATGCGCCGGGCACGGGAGAGGGAACGGCGCGCCCAGGCCGCGATCCAGGGCCGCGGCGAAGCCGTCAAGGTGTTCCGGGAAGTGGTGGTGCCGGAGACCATCGCCGTCCAGGAACTCGCAAATCGCATGGCGGAACGCGCCCCCGATGTCATAAAGGCGCTGATGAAAATGGGCGTCATGGCGACCATCAACGAGAACATCGACGCCGACACGGCGGAACTGCTGGTCACCGAATTCGGCCACACCATCCGGCGGGTCAGCGAATCCGACGTTGAGGAAGGGCTCACCGGCGGCGAAGACGCGCCCGGCAGCCTGGAGCCGCGCTCGCCGGTGGTGACGGTGATGGGCCACGTCGATCACGGCAAGACCTCGCTGCTCGACGCGCTCCGCGAAACCGACGTCGTGGCCAAGGAATCGGGCGGCATTACCCAGCATATCGGTGCCTATCAGGTGGCCATGGAATCGGGCCAGAAAATCACCTTCCTCGACACGCCGGGCCATGAGGCCTTCACCCAGATGCGGGCGCGGGGAGCCAAGATCACCGATATCGTGATTCTGGTGGTGGCCGCCGACGACGGCATCATGCCCCAGACCGTCGAGGCGATTCACCACGCCAAGGCCGCCGAGGTGCCATTGGTCGTCGCCATCAACAAGATTGATCTCGAAGGTGCCGATCCGGACCGCATCAAGACCGACCTCCTGCAGCACGATGTCGCCCTGGAAGGCCATGGCGGCGATACCCTGTGGGTGGAGATTTCGGCCAAGAACGGCACCAACCTCGACAAGCTGGAAGAGGTGATCGTCCTGCAGGCCGAGCTCTTGGAGCTTACCGCCAATCCCAACCGCGCCGCCCAGGGCGTCGTCGTCGAGGCCAAGATTGACCAGCGCCGCGGCAATGTCGCCACCGTGCTGATCGGGCGCGGCACCCTTCGGGTTGGCGACGTCTTCGTTGCCGGCAGCGAATGGGGCCGGGTGCGGGCGCTGGTGGACGACCATGGCCGCAACGTCGATGCTGCTGGGCCCTCCATGCCGGTGGAAGTTCTGGGCCTCAATGGCACGCCCACCGCCGGTGATGATTTCGCCGTGGTGGAAAACGAGGGCCGTGCCCGGCAGGTCACCGAGTACCGCCAGCGCCAAACCCGCGACGCCGCCGCCGCGGCGGGCCCGCGGGCCACCGTCGAACAATTGCTCGAGCGCTTGGCCGCCGGCGAGAGCGGGGAACTGCCCATCGTCATCAAGGCCGACGTCCAGGGCTCGGTGGAGGCCATCGCCGGCGCCATCGAGAAGATCGGCAACGACGAAGTGAAGGCGCGCATCCTGCATGCCGCGGTCGGCGGCATCAACGAATCCGACGTCACCCTGGCCCGGGCGTCGGAGGCCTTCATCATCGGCTTCAACGTGCGCGCCAATCCCAAGACCCGCGATCTCGCCCGGCGCGACAATGTCGAAATCCGCTATTACTCGATCATCTACGATATTACCAACGACATAACGCAGGCCCTTTCGGGCATGCTGGCGCCGGCCATCAAGGAAACCCAGATGGGGATGGCCGAGGTGCGCGAGGTGTTCAACATTACCAAGGTGGGCCGAATCGCGGGGTGCCTGGTGACCGACGGCATGATGCGCCGGGCTTCCAAGGTGCGCCTGCTGCGCGATGACGTCGTCGTGCACGAAGGCGACCTCAAGACCCTCAAGCATTTCAAGGAAGACGCCGGCGAGGTGCGCGCCGGCTCCGAATGCGGTATCGCCATCGAAAATTACCAGGACATCCAGGTCGGCGACATGATCGAGTGCTTCGAGGTCGAAGAGGTCGCCCGGACGCTATAGCCGGGTGTACCGTCTTGCCAAATCCGCAGCCCATGGGATCAGCCAGGGATGAATAGAAATGCGTTCGCACGCGCCTAGCCAGCGCCAGCTTCGGGTCGGCGAAGAGTTGCGCCACGCGGTGGTCCGAATCCTCGATCACGCCCATTTCCGCGACCCCGACCTGGTGGCGGCCTCGATCACCGTGACCGAGGTCCGGGTCAGCCCCGACCTCAAGAACGCGACCGCCTTCGTCATACCGCTCGGCGGCCTGCAAATGGCCCGCGTGGTCGCCGCCCTCAACCGGGCCCAAGGTTATTTCCGCCGTGAACTGGGGCGGGAATTGGCGCTGAAGTTCGTGCCCTGTATCTGCTTCGCCGCCGATACTTCCTTTGAATATTCCTTGCGCATCGACGCCCTTTTGCGCCAGCCCGACGTCGAACGGGACCTGGAGGCCGACACCGAGGCGGTCCATGGGCAAGGCGAAGGGGATCATGGGCCGTAGGCGGAAGCCGCCGGTGGGCGCGCGCGCCATCGATGGCTGGCTCAATGTGGACAAGCCGCGCGGCATCAGTTCGGCGGGTGCCGTGGCACGCCTGCGCACCGCCCTTAGGCCCATGCGGATCGGCCATGGCGGCACGCTGGACCCGCTCGCCACCGGGGTCTTGCCGGTGGCCCTAGGGGAAGCCACCAAGACCGTGGCCTTTGCCATTTCGGGCCGCAAATCCTATCGCTTTACCGTCTGCTTCGGGGAACGCCGGGATACCGACGACGCGGAGGGTGCGATCGTCGAAACCAGCGCGGTGCGTCCCATCGATGACGCCATCGGTGCCGCGCTCGGCCGCTTCGTCGGCACCATCCAACAAATGCCGCCGACCTTCTCGGCGCTGAAACAGGACGGCCGGCGCGCCTATGACCGGGCACGCAAGGGCGAGCCCGTGGTCCTTCAGCCCAGGCCGGTGACGGTGCATGCGCTGCGTTTCGTGGGCCGGCCCGGCCGCGACCACGCCGTCTTCGAGGTCGATTGCGGCAAGGGCTGCTACGTCCGCGCCCTGGCGCGCGACCTGGCGGCGGCGCTGGGCACGCTCGGTTACGTCTCCCAACTGCGCCGCACCCGGGTCGGGCCGTTTCGTGAAGAGGACGCAATTCCGCTGGATAATCTAATTGCTTTGGGGCATAGTGCGCGCGCTTTCGAGCACCTTTACCCGGTCGAGACCGTGCTGGACGACATCCCGGCTCTGGCCGTGACCGGACAAGAGGCCGCCGCCATACGGCAAGGGCGGCCGGTGAAGGTGCTCCGCACCGGTGGCCCCGGGCCCCGGGAGGGGAGTGCAGGCACTCCATCCTCCGAACTGTCCGACGGAATGGTCGTGTGCGCGATGGAGGGGACCACGCTGGTTGCCCTCGCCCGTTACCATGCCGGAGAAATCAGGCCGGTGCGCGTGTTGAACATGTGATCTAAGGAGTAGTTGATGTCGATCACGCCTGAAAAGAAGCAGGAGCTGGTGGGTGAATACGCCACCGGCGCCAACGATACCGGGTCCCCGGAGGTGCAAGTGGCGATCCTTTCGGAACGCATCGTCAACCTGACCGAGCATCTCAAGACCCATAATCACGATTTCCACTCCCGGCGCGGCCTCATCATGATGGTGGGCAAGCGGCGCCGGTTGCTGGATTACCTTAAACGCAAGAAAGAAGACCGATACCAAAAGCTGATCCAGCGCCTCGGTTTGCGGCGCTGATGACGCCTGGTCCGCATCGGGCGGACCGGGGCCCGTAGGCGGCAGGGCCGCGCGGGTAGGTAGGTTGGTTGGAAGGAAGGAAGGAAGACAACAGATGTTTGATATACTGAAAAAGGAAGTTGATTGGGGTGGACGCAAACTGATACTGGAGACCGGGCGCATGGCCCGGCAGGCCGATGGGGCCGTGCTTGCCACCTATGGCGAAACCACCGTGCTGTGCACCGCGGTCTCCCAGAAAGAGCCCAGACAGGGCATCGATTTTTTCCCATTGACCGTGAACTATCAGGAAAAGACTTTTGCCGCCGGGAAAATTCCAGGCGGTTTCTTCAAGCGCGAAGGCCGCCCCAGTGAAAAGGAAACGCTGACTTCGCGCCTCATCGACAGGCCCATCCGGCCCTTGTTCCACCCCCAGTTCCGCAATGAGACCCAGGTCATCTGCACGGTTCTCTGCCACGATCTGGAAAACGACCCCGATATGGTCGCCCTGGTGGGAGCTTCCGCGGCCCTGACCCTGTCGGGGGTGCCGTTTCTCGGCCCCATCGCCGGCGCCCGGGTCGGCTTCGTGGACGGTGAATACGTGCTCAACCCCCAGGTCGCCGAATTGTCGGACTCCGCGCTGAACCTGGTGGTGGCCGGCACCCAGGACGGGGTGCTGATGGTCGAATCCGAAGCCCAGGAACTTTCCGAGGAGATAATGCTGGGGGCGGTGATGTTCGGTCACCGCGAATACCAGCCGGTGATCGATGCCATTATCGAGATGGCCGAAATTGCGGCCAAGGAGCCCTGGGCGGTGGCCGAAGCGCCGCCCGCCCACGCCCGGGTCGCCGAACGGGTCAAAGAGCTCGCCGATAGCGGTCTGCGCGAGGCTTACAAGTCGCCCGACAAGACCGTCCGCCACGGCGCCATCGAGGCGGTCAAGACGGAAACCGCGGCGGCCTTGGCGGACGACGAGGAGGCCACCGGCGATATCATCGGCGCGGCCTTCAAGAAGCTGGAAAAGGACATCGTTCGGAACGCCATTCTCGACGACCAGCCGCGCATCGACGGCCGCGACACCAAGACCGTGCGGCCGATTTCCTGCGAGGTGGGGGTTCTACCCCGCGCCCATGGCAGCGCGCTGTTTACCCGTGGCGAGACCCAGGTTCTGGCCGTCGCCACCCTGGGCACCGGCCAGGACGAGCAGATCATCGACGCCCTGGACGGCGATTACCGGGAGCATTTCCTGCTGCACTACAACTTCCCGCCCTATTCGGTCGGCGAGGCGAGCTTCCTGCGTTCGCCGGGACGCCGCGAAATCGGCCACGGCAAGCTTGCCTGGCGGGCGATTCACCCGCTGCTGCCGAGCAAGGAAGATTTTCCCTACACCATCCGCGTGGTCTCGGAAGTGACCGAGTCCAACGGTTCGTCCTCCATGGCCACGGTCTGCGGCTCGTCGCTTTCGCTGATGGATGCGGGCGTGCCCCTGGCCAAGCCGGTGGCGGGGATCGCCATGGGCCTGATCAAGGACCAGGACCGCTTCGCGGTGCTGTCCGACATTCTCGGTGATGAGGACCATCTCGGCGACATGGACTTCAAGGTCGCCGGAACCGAAGAAGGCATCACCAGCCTGCAGATGGACATCAAGATCACCTCGATCACCGAGCAGATCATGGAGATTGCCCTCGGCCAGGCCCGCGAAGGGCGTCTGCATATCCTGGGCGAGATGTCCAAGGCCCTTTCCGGCGCGCGCGCGGAGGTGTCCGAAAACGCGCCCAGGATCACCGTCATCTCCGTGCCCAAGGACAAAATCCGCGAAGTCATCGGCACCGGCGGCAAGGTGATCCGCGAGATTTGCGAAACCACCGGCGCCAAGATCGATATCGAAGACGACGGCACCATCAAGGTGGCGGCGGTGGACGCCGAGGCCGCCGAGCGCGCCATCGAATGGATCAAATCCATCGTCGCCGAGCCGGAGGTCGGTGTGATTTATACCGGCAAGGTGGTCAAGGTGATGGATTTCGGCGCCTTCGTGAATTTCCTGGGCAAGCGGGACGGGCTGGTCCATATCAGCGAACTGGCCGATGGCCGGACCAATAAGGTCACCGACGTCGCCAATGAAGGGGACCAGGTCAAGGTCAAGGTGCTGGGCATCGACGACCGCGGCAAGGTGCGGCTGTCGATGCGGGTGGTGGACCAGGAGACCGGCCAGGACCTGACCAAAGAGGCCGTCGATTCGCCGGCGGCCGAATAGGCCAATGCTCAGGTGAATCGAGAAGGGCGGCCCGCGGCCGCCCTTCTCATTAGGGCCTTAATCAACCAACTGGTTGAATAAGGCCGGAAAATGCCCTAATCCCCGCCGCGATTGTTGATGCGTGCCGGCGACGGCATGCCGATGGCGTGGTAGCCGCAATCGACATGGTGGATTTCCCCGGTCACGCCGCGCGACAGGTCGGAGGCGAGATAGAGGCCGGCGGCGCCGATCTCCTCGATGGTTGCGTTGCGTTCCATCGGCGCCTGGGCAAAAGCCCAGCGATAGACGAAACGGGCGTCGGCGATGGCCGACCCGGCCAGCGTCTTTACCGGACCGGCGGAGATTGCATTGACCCGCACCCCCCGGGGGCCGAGATCGTTGGCGAGATAGCGCACGCTGGCCTCCAACGCCGCCTTGGCGACGCCCATCACGTTGTAGTTCGGCGTCACCCGTTGGGCGCCGATATAGGTCATCGTTATCAGGCTGCCGCCCTCGCCCATCAAGGGGACGGCGGCGCGGGCGACGGCGGTGAAGGAATAACACGAGATCTCCAGCGTCTTGGTAAAATTGTCCTTGGAGGTGTTGAAGTAATTGCCCTTGAGTTCCGCCTTGTCGGAATAGGCGATGGCATGGATGACGAAGTCGAGCCCGCCCCAGCTGGCGCCGAGCGCGTCGAAGACGGCTTGGATATCGCCATCGTCGCCGACGTCGCATTTGATGACGAGATCGGACCCCACCGATTCGGCGAGTGGCCGGACGCGTTTGACGAAGAGGCCATCCTGGTAGGTGAAGGCGAGGGCCGCCCCGGCCCCGGCGAGCGCCCGGGCAATGCCCCAGGCGATCGAGCGCTCATTGGCGACGCCCATGATAAGGCCGCGCTTGCCGGCCATCAGGCCCTGGGCGCCGGTCATCGCCGGTCCCTCAGCCATCGAACTTCTTGAACACCAGGGAGGCGTTGGTCCCGCCGAAGCCGAACGAGTTCGACATCACGCAGTCGACGTCGACCCCTTCCTCGACCGTGCGCACGATCGGCATGCCCTCGGCACCGGGGTCGAGATTGTCGATATTCGCCGAGGCGACGAGAAAACCGTGTTCCATCATCAGCAGCGAATAAATCGCCTCGTGAACGCCGGTGGCGCCCTGGGAATGGCCGGCCAGCGACTTGGTCGACGAAATTTTGGGCGGGTTGTCGCCGAAAACCTCAGCTATGGCATCGAGTTCGGTAATGTCGCCGACCGGCGTCGAGGTGCCGTGGGAGTTGATATAGCCGACCGGCGTATCTTCGATCCCCTGGATCGCCAGGCGCATGCACCGCGCCGCGCCCTCGCCCGATGGCGCCACCATGTCGAGGCCGTCAGAGGTCGCGCCATAGCCGACCAGTTCGCCATAGATCTTGGCGCCCCGGGCGCGGGCGTGTTCGAGCTCCTCGAGCACCACGGTGCCGCCGCCGCCGGAGATGACGAACCCGTCGCGGTCGCGGTCGTAGGCGCGCGACGCGGCCTCGGGCCGGTCGTTGAACTTGCTCGA
>JAPUGG010000227.1 GCA_027292975.1 Alphaproteobacteria bacterium
TCCTGCAACTCGGTGCCGACGACGGTGATGGCGGCGATGATGACAACCGCGATCAGGGCGGCAATGAGGCCATACTCGATGGCCGTGACGCCTTCGTCCTGCTCGATCAAGGACTTCAGCAAATTCAACGCATAAGTATACATTTCATACCCTCCAATTGATCCTGAGCCTCCCGACACGAAAATGTGAAAGGAGACTCTCCCATGCCCAAATGGGCTCAAGCTCGTTCAAGTTCAAATGCAACTGTTAAGATACCGTTACACGTACTAAAAAACCGTTACACTACGCGGTAGGTTATTACATAACTCGAAGTAACATACGGCGCAATTTTATGTCAATTATTATTGGTTTTGATTTATTTTTAATTTGATCGTTATTGTAACCTTTGGCGTAAAAATTCTTCGGCAGCCGGCAGTGAAGAGACGTCATGGCGTCTCCCCGTGATTCGCCCAGGGAGCCAGGCTCCGCGTTATTCTCGATGATCATGACACCGTCCAACGGGTGTATGAGGTACGCATTCCGTCATAGGCGGATTTTACCTGCTCCGCCGACGACTTCGTGCGGATCGACAACGAAATATATCCCTGGCGCGCGTCCACGAACTGGGTCCACAGCCGGGCCTGTCGAACGGCACTGGAATTGCGCCGGACCGGCATGTCCAGGACGCTGGCGCCGGGCCGTTCGCAATGGGCAATTTCCCTGCTTTCCGTCTCCCCCAATAGGACCCTCAGCTTGTTGGCGAGTTCGACCTCGTCCGCCGCGTAGGCATGGTTATAGACGGACAGAATCTTATCCGACAATCTGCGGTCGAATTGGGGCTTGCCATAGCGCTGATCGCAGGTCCGCTCGCCGTCTCCCCAGATGTCCCCCGGCGCGGGAGCGAGCGCACCGCTAATCTGTTTGGCTTGGGTTGCCATCTCTCGGTTTCCCCTTGCTGTTAACCATACCCACATTTTAAATCCCGAATCTTAACAACACCTTAAAATTGCCGGCGGCAGTGTCCGGCGGTCCCCCGACCGGCCGCACGGGGCCGATGCCCCCGCCCTGGCCGCCGGAAAACTAGGCTGTCGATACCCATCCAGAGCACTTTCCGGGGGAAGGGGCGCCGACGGTCGGCATCGACGGGACAGGGCGGCGAACAAGACCGGGTGGCAATCACCATGATTCGTGATAATTCTTCGCCACCGTTTATCGCCGCGCGGCACGGCCGGCCCCGCGGGCACACTTCTGAGGACCCTACGACGGCCATGGTTTTCGACAGACTGGAAAAAAGCCATTATCTCGCGGCGCTGGCGCTGGCGTTCGTCGTCCATGCGCTGTTCTTCGCGCCCGCCGGGTTCCTGACCACCGATGAGTTCCTCTATGCTGCGATGACCCAACGCCTGGTCGAGGCCGGCAGCCTGTTTTTTTCCAACGGTTACCTTGAAACCCCTTCGGCGGCCCTCAGGCTTCTGTTTCTGACGCCGACCGCCCAGGGGCTTACGCCGCAATACCCGGCCGGTTATGCGTTCCTCGCGGCGCCGTTTTTCATGCTCGGCGGGGTCCGCGGCATGATATTCCTCAACACGCTTGGGGCGCTCGGTCTGCTTTGGGCGACCTATCGCTTCGCCAAGATTTTGTTCAAAGACGAGAATTTAGCCCTGAACGCCGCGCTTATATTGGGTCTGGCAACCTTCATCGGCGATTATGCCTTTGCCGTTCTGCCCCACATGATCGCGAGCCTGTGCATGGCCTTGGCCGCATGCTTCGCGGCCACCTCCCAGCGCGGGGAAACACGAACCGGCGTGCATGCCGCCCTGGCCGGCCTGTGCATCGGAATCGGCATCAACATCCGTGTGGACGTGATCATCATCGCGCCATTGCTGGCGGCCTGGCTGATCGGCAGCAGCGGCGGGGCCATTGGCAGGATTTGCGCGCTGGGCGCCGGCATGGTGCCGGGCTTGGCGGCGGCATCGGGGCTGAATTACCTCAAGTTCGGATCGTTCAGCCCCATCACCTATGGACACCTCGGACCGGCGCAGGCGACGGACCTCACCGCCATAGGCGGCTTCCAGGAGTTCCTTCCGCTGTTGGTTCTCGGACTGCTGGCCACGGTCGCCTTCGGTTTCGGCCGTGTCCGGGAGCTGTTTCTCGGCTGGCGCGGTTTCGCCATCATGGCCCTTGGCCTGGTTGCGGTGATGGCAGTGCCGGCCACCAGCGGCATCGCCATGCGCGTGGCCAAAGGGCTTTACGTCTTGCTCGTCGACCTCCAGAGCTACGACTTCATAAACAGGTATTCCGGCCACGGCATCATCGCCGGCGGCAAATGGCTGCTGTTCGCCGGCGGGGTCAAGAAAGCCCTGTTCGAGAGCCTGCCTTACGCGGGATTCCTGGTCTTGCCGCTAACCAGGATATTTCAGCGCCGGGATCGTGCCGCCCATGTGCTCTTGTTCCTGGTTCCCCTCGCTTGGTTCGCCTTCTTCGCCGTCAACCAATGGCACGGCGGGCAATCCAACAACATGCGCTACTTCACGCCGATGCTGCCGTTCCTCGCGGTCGCCGCGGCCGCCGCCTGGACGCAGATGGCGGCGTTGGACCAGGGCCCGGCCCCGCCGGGTCCCAGGACAAAGCTAATTCTCGCGCTGATCGGCGTGGCGGTCGCCGCGGCGGCATGGCGCTACACCCATGTGGTGGCGCTATTGTTCCTGATCGGCGTCGCCAAATGGCTGTTCTTCCTCGGCCTGGCCATGGCCGTTTTGATTCTGCTGTCGCCCTCCATCAAGAGACTCCTACCCATCGCCAAAGGCCTGTTCTGCGTGAGCCTGGCGGTCGCCTTCATCGGCGGCATCTTCCATGACGCCACGATCAGCGCCACCAAGCGCACATGGGATCTGGAAGCCAGGAACGATTGCCGGAACATCGAGGCCAACGCCTTGGTGATCTCCCACCTTCCAAGGCGCTATTACTGTCACTTCATGGGTGATTTGGGCCGCACCGCCATCTACCTGAACGGCCGGGAATCCTTCGATGCCCGGCTGGTCGATTGGCACCTCGAGCGTAACCGCCCGGTCTACACCGACAAGGAGACGGCCGCGTTCATCAAGGACGATAGGCGCGCCCAAGGATTCGCCATCGCTCCCGATCCCCGCACCGGCGGCGGTCTCTACCGGGTAGAGCGGACTTTAGATGGGAAACCACAACCCTGAGCCCGGCCCTGGTCGCGCCAGAGCCACACCTCAGGCCTTGGGCATTTTATGAATGGCGCCTGAGATATTCACCCAACCGCTCTGCCAAGGCCACGGCCGTTAGAGTCGGTGTGGCCATTCCCGCCCGGGGCATGACACTGGTTCCTGCACAATAGACATTTTCGGTGCCGATCAGCTTGGCATCGGTATCCACCACGGCGTGTTCGCCGGTTCCCATGT
>JAPUGG010000228.1 GCA_027292975.1 Alphaproteobacteria bacterium
CCGGCGTCGAATGGCGCAGGCGCGCGATCATTTCCGAAACCTTGATGCCGGGAAGCTGGCCGCCCTCGCCCGGTTTGGCGCCCTGGGCGATCTTGATTTCGAGCTCGCGGCAGTTGTTGAGATATTCCGCCGTCACCCCGAAGCGGCCGGAAGCGACCTGTTTGATGGCGCTGGAGGCATTATCGCCGTTGGGCCGCGGCCGGTAACGCGACGAATCCTCGCCGCCTTCGCCGGAATCCGACTTGGCGCCCATCCGGTTCATGGCGATCGACAGCGTCTCATGGGCCTCCGGCGACAGCGCGCCCAGGGATATCCCGGGGGCCACCAGGCGTTTGCGGATATCGGTGATCGATTCAACCTCTTCGACGTCGACGGTCTGGGGCACGTCCTTAAAATCGAGGAGATCGCGGAGGTTGATCGGCGGGCCGGAACGCGACGCCTCGGAAAATCGCCGGTAAACGGCGAAGGATTCGACGCTGACGGCGTTCTGCAGGGTGTGGATGAGGTCGCCGTGAACGCCATGGGCCTCGCCCGACTGGCGATAGCCATAAAAACCGCCCACCGGCAAGATCACGTCGGCGCCGCCGTAGGCCTCGTGATGAAGTTCGGTCACCTTGCGTTCGATCCCGGTCAGGCCGATGCCGGAAATACGCGACGTCATGCCGGGAAAGAATTCGGCGACCAGGGCGCGGCTCAGTCCCACCGCCTCGAAATTGTAGCCGCCGCGGTAGGACGACAACATGGAAATGCCCATCTTCGACATCACCTTGAGAATGCCGTCGTTGACCGCCGATTGGTAACTGGCGACGCAATCTTCGGCGGTCTTCCCCGGGAACAGGCCGCGGCGGTGGCGGTCCTTGACGGTGTCCTCGGCCAGGTAGGCGTTGATAGTGGTCGCGCCAACCCCGATGAGGACGGCGAAATAGTGGACATCAAGGCATTCGCCGGTGCGCACATTGACCGAGGTGAAGGTGCGGAGTTGCTGGCGGATCAGATGGTTATGGACCGCGCCGGCAGCCAGGATCATGGGGATGGCGGCGCGCTCGGGACCCATGTTCAGGTCGCTGAGGATCAGGTGCACGGCGCCTTCCCGCACCGAGTCCTCGGCCTCGCGCTGGATCCTCTCGACCGCCTCGCGCAATGCTCCCTCGCTCTTGCCGACCTCGAACGTGCAATCGACCTCCACCGCTTCGTCACCCAATACCCCGGGCATGGCGGCGAATTCGGCGTTGGAAAGTACCGGGCTCTCCAGTTGCAGAAGGCGCATCTGGGACTCATCCTCGTCGAGCACGTTGCCGGAGTTGCCGAGCCGGGTCTTGAGGCTCATCTGGTGATTTTCGCGCAAGGAATCGATGGGCGGGTTGGTCACCTGGGAGAAATTCTGGCGGAAGAAGTGATGCAGCCCGCGATAACCCTCGGACAGCACCGCGAGCGGCGTGTCGTCGCCCATGGATCCGACCGGTTCCTTGGCATCCTCGACCATGGGGTGGAGGATCAGTTCCATCTCCTCCATGTTGTAGCCAAGGGCCCGCTGCCGCTTTCTCAACTCGTCGGGCTTGAACATCGGCGGGGACGGCTTATCGGTCTGGATCAGCTCGCTGAGATTGGTGATGTTCTTGGCCCATTGCGAATAGGGCCGGTGGGCGGCCAATATCTCTTTTAATTCGCTGTCGTGGAAGAACCGCCCCTCGGCAAGGTCGACGCCGATCATTTGGCCGGGACCGATACGCCCCTTCTCTATGATTTCCGTCTCCGGCAAGGGCGTCATGCCCGATTCGGAGCCGACCACCAGAAGGCCGTCCCGGGTCAGGGTGAAGCGCATCGGCCGCAAACCGTTGCGGTCCATGGCGGCGATCACCCAGCGGCCGTCGGTGGCCGCCACCGCCGCCGGCCCGTCCCAAGCCTCGAGCACGCAATCGCAGTAGGAATAGAAATCCTTATGGGACTGGGGCATGGTGGTCTTGTTGGACCAGGAATCGGGAATCATCAGGGACTGCACCATGGGCGCGGACCGGCCGCCCCGCGCCAGCAACTCGAACACCGCGTCCAGCGCCGCCGAATCCGAACTGCCCGACTGGACCACCGGTTTGATGTCGGCGATGTGCTCGCCGAAGACGTCCGATTGCATCCGTGTCTCGTGGCTCATCATCCAGTTGACGTTGCCCCGCAGCGTATTGATCTCGCCGTTATGGGCGAGCATGCGCAAGGGCTGCGCTAGGCGCCAATTTGGAAACGTGTTGGTGGAATAGCGCTGGTGGAAGATCGCGAAAGAGGAAATGAAGCGTTCGTCGAGGAGGTCGGGATAGAACAGGTCGACCTGCTCGGCGAGGAACAGCCCCTTGTAAATGATCGACCGGCAGCTCAGCGAACAGATGTAGAAATCGCCGATATGCTCGTCGAGCACCCGCTTCTCGATACGGCGGCGGATGATGTAGAGATCGCCTTCGAACTGGTCCTGGCCGACCCCGGGATTCGACGCGATCATGATCTGCTCGATCTCGGGCCGCGTAGCGTTGGCCTTCTCGCCGATCACGCTCACGTTCACCGGGACCTGGCGCCAGCCGTAAATGGCGTAGCCGAAATTCAGGACCTCGCTTTCGACGATCGACCGGCACCGTTCCAGATGGCTGAAATCGGTGCGCGGCAGGAAGACCATGCCGACGCCGAGCCGGCCGGGGCGCGACTCATGGCCGGTCCTGGCGATATGTTCCTTGAAAAAGTCCTGGGGAATTTCGACGTGGATGCCCGCGCCGTCGCCGGTTTTACCGTCGGCGTCGACGGCGCCGCGGTGCCAGACCGCCTTCAGCGCGTTGATGCCGGCGACCACCACCTCGCGGCGGGGCCGGCCGTCGGTGGCGGCGACGAGGCCGACACCGCAAGCTTCGTGCTCTTGGGCGGGGTCGTAGGCGTGTGCCGCCATCAGGGTGTCTGCGTTGCGGCGCCAGAGTTCGACCGAGGCGGCCCCAAGGCGCGCGTTATCATCGTGGTTCATAGGTCCCTCCTCATTGCGCCGCCTGTTCGGACGCGGTTGCGAACGACGCGCCCTGTTCCAGCCATTTGTGGATCGACTCGGCAACCAGCCGCCCGTCATGGATCGCCCACACCACCAAGGAAGCCCCGCGGATGATATCGCCGGCCGCGAAGACCCCGTCGAGCGACGTCATCAGGGTCTGGAATTTGGTTTTCAGCGTTCCCCAGCCGGTGAGCTCGAGCCCGGGCTCCCCGAACATCGTCGGCAGATCTTCCGGGTCGAAGCCCAGTGCCTTAATGACGAGGTCGGAATCGATGTTGAAGCTGGAGCCCTCGATGGGCTCCGGCGTCTGGCGCCCGGTCACGTCGGGCACGCCCAAATGGATGCGCTGGCAGCGCACCCTTTTGACCCGGCGGTCGCCGAGGAACGCTTCGGGTGCGGCGAGCCAGACGAATTCCACGCCCTCCTCTTCGGCATGGGTCACCTCGCGTCGCGACCCCGGCATGTTCTCCCGGTCCCGGCGATAAACACAGCGCACCGACTTCGCGCCTTGACGCACCGCGGTGCGCACGCAATCCATGGCCGTGTCGCCACCGCCGATGACGACCACGTTGCGGTCCCGGGCATCGAGGGTGCCGTCGTCGAACGCCGGGACGGCGTCGCCAAGTCCATGGCGGTTCGCCGCGGTCAGGTAGTCCATGGCCGGGTACATCCCCCCAAGACCGGAGCCGGGCATCTGGATATCGCGGCCCTTGTAGACGCCGGTGGCGAGCAGCACCGCGTCGTGGCGCTGGCGCAGATCGGCGAGAGAGGCATCGCGGCCGACTTCGAAATTTAGGTGAAAGGTGATCCCGCCGTCGGCCAACAACTTGGCACGGCGCTCGACGATATGTTTTTCCAGCTTGAAATTGGGAATGCCGTAGACCATCAACCCGCCGACCCGGTCGTAGCGGTCGTAGACGTGAATCTCGTATCCCCGGCGGCGCAACTGTTCGGCGGTGGCGAGTCCCCCGGGACCGGCCCCGACGATGCCCACCGACCGGCCCAGCTCCCGCGCCGGCGTCGGCGGCTTGACCCAGCCCCGTTCAAAGGCGGTATCGGTGATGTATTTCTCCACCGCGCCGATGGTCACCGTACCATGGCCCGAATGTTCGAGCACGCAATTGCCCTCGCACAGCCTGTCCTGGGGACAGATGCGGCCGCACACCTCGGGCAGATTGTTGGTGGCGGCGGAAAGCTCGTAGGCCTCTTCGAGGCGGTTCTCGGCGGTCAGCTTGAGCCAGTCGGGGATGTTGTTGGAGACCGGGCAATGGACCTGGCAGAAGGGAATGCCGCACTGGGAACAGCGCGACGCCTGATCCTCGGCGCCGGCGTCCGAGTAACGCCCGTAAATTTCGTCGAAATCCCCAAGCCGCCCTTCGGCGTCCCGCTTATCGGGCATCACGGTATCGACGGAGGTAAACTTAAGCATCCGTTGCGGCATCGGGCGCAACCATCCTTCCTCAACTGGTTCCTGATCACCCCCGGAACCCTCGTGAAGGTCCCGGTCAGGCGCACCAACCTATTTCCCTGTTTCGCCCCCGGGCATGGCATGGGTTGCCCGGAACTCCCGACGCCGGAGACAAGCGGTTGACCTCCGCCCTGATTCTGAAAACAGTGCCTCCGCCCCAAGACTGGCGATCTTGCTTAAGACGGGGGTATAGGCGACAAAATCGGGCTTGGCGAGCAAAAACGTGCAATTAGGTCAAGATACCTGTCTTATATAGGTCCAAAAATATCGGGCTAATTTCCAACCATCCCGAGCGGTGCTTTCACGGGGTCCGCCCGCTTATTTTTATCCCGTTTTGGAACTAATTATCGGCGGCCGGGTACAATAATTAGGGGGTGGGCAACACCCAACACCAAGACCTGTGCCTTGCCCGCCCTGTGATATCAGCGGACAGGACAGGCACCGGGCGTGCCTTCCTGGCCGCCCTCTTCACGCCATCGCCGCGATGACGCGGTCCGGAATCAATGCACACCCCGGCGGCCCGGCCGATAGCGGGCGAGATAGGATGGCAGGACAGAGCCCATGGCGCGGGGCCGGAGGCCGAGCGCAGCGAGACCGTCGGCTCCCGGGCCGACGACGTTGTCGGTCCGCAGCATCTTGGCCTGGTCGCGGGTCAGCTGCGGCCTGACGCCCATGCGCGCCCCGAGGTCGCCCCAAAATCCGATGAAATCGGCGGCCGCCATGGGCAGCGGCAAAAGCAGCCGTCGCCGCCCGATCTCGGCGCAGAGCAAAACCATCAATTGGCGGAAGCTACAGATCTCGGGCCCGCCCAGTTCGAACACCCGCCCCAAGACATCGTCGCGGGTGAGGCCGGCCAACACCGCCTCGGCGACATCGCCCACATAGACCGGCTGAAACCTGTTTTCTCCGCCGCCGAAAAGAGGCAGGGCCGGCGTCACCCTGGCGAGCGCGGCGAAGCGGTTGAAGAAATCATCCTCGGCGCCGAAGATGACGCTGGGCCGCAGGATCACGGTCTCGGGCAGGGCCGCCGTCGCCGCCCGCTCGCCCGCCCCCTTGGTGGCGGCATAGTCCGAGAGACGCGGCTGGTCGGCGCCGATGGCGGAGACATGCACGAACCGGTCGATCCCGGCCGCGCTCGCGGCGGCGGCGATGGTGCCCGGCGCCGTCCCGTGAAGGTCGGCGAACCGCCGGCGCGGCGTCTGGTAGAGGATCCCCACCAGATTAACCGCGCCATCGGACCCTTCTAGGACGGCGGCGACCCGATCCCGGTCGCCGACATCGCACGACAGCGGCGTCACCTGGCCGATATTGCCCATGGTTTTGAGAAAACCCGCGGCCTCGGCATGCCGCGAAGCGGCGATCACGCGGATGCCGGCCGACGCCAGGCGCCGCACCACGTGGCGGCCGACGAAACCGGAAGCGCCGAATACCGTCACCTGCCTCGGACTCATGGTTCACAGCCTTTCGCTAGAGCATTTTCCGGCCGCTCCCCTGTTGGAGGATCGCGCCTTGGACCCGAGAGCATTTCCGGGCCAAATTGAACCAAATGACTGGGATGATTTTACCCCAAGGCTAGGCGCCTGTCGCACGGCGATGCGGGGCATCGGCGAAGATGGGCAACGACGCCTTGGGGTCAAAGCACCCGGCCTGCGGTGGGGCGCGTCATGCGAAGCGTGCATCCGCACGACGGCCCGCGCCTGGCTTGGAAAACCAAGAGCACCCATCAAATTGATCCAATTTGGCCCGGAAGTGCTCTAGTTTAAACCATCGCCGCCGCAGTCAAGGGAAACCCGCCGGTGCACGCCCATGGCGGTTGACTTGTCGGCCGCCCGAGTATATCCAGGCCGGCTGCCACACGCGCGGGTCGGTTTGGCGTGGCGGCGCGGCGGAAGCAGAAGCACTAGCTGCGCTCGATCTTCTGCGAAAAGCGGTGGGTGAGGTGACAGTGTCAGGGCGCACAACAAGGTGTTGCAAAGTTGGGCGAATGTTGCGAGAAGATGCCGATGTTGCGGCGCGGGCGTGGCGGAATTGGTAGACGCGCAGGCTTCAGGTGTCTGTTTCCGTAGGGAAGTGGGAGTTCGAGTCTCCCCGCCCGCACCAGCAACCAGTTTCAGGTATTAGAGCACCATCCTGGGGAGTAATTGTTTACTAGAGGCGCGCCCGCGAGGCAGCGCCTAATTTGGTAGGGCACATTGAACGGCACGAGGAGCCACGCCATGACCATCCATCTCCATGAGGGCGACCTGCCCGCCGACGTGGATCTCGGTGACGTCATCGCCGTCGACACGGAAACCATGGGGCTTTCCACGGCCCGGGACCGGCTGTGCCTGATCCAGCTTTGCGCGGGTGACGATGAAGCCCATCTGGTCCGTTTCCCGCACCGGGATCGTCCTTATGCCGCGCCCAATCTGGTGGCGCTGCTGGCCGATCCCGGCCGCCTCAAACTTTTCCATTTCGCCCGCTTCGACCTGGCCGCCGTCAAGCAATGGCTGGGCGTCGATTGCACCCCGGTCTATTGCACCAAGATCGCCTCCCGCATTGCGCGCACCTACACGGACCGTCACGGCCTTGCCGATCTCACCCGCGAACTGCTTGGCACCGAACTTTCCAAGGCGCAGCAATCGTCCGATTGGGGCGCCGATCAACTGACCGAGGCGCAACTGGGATACGCCGCCGCCGACGTCCTGCACCTCCACGCCCTGAAGGCACGGCTCGATGTCATGCTGGCGCGGGAGGATCGGGCGGGCCTTGCCCAGGCCTGTTTCGACTTCCTGCCCCATCGGGTGGCGCTGGACCTGGGTGGATGGTCGGAGGTCGATATTTTCTCACATTGACCGGCCTCGGGCGCAGCCACGAGCGCGCGGCGCGTTCGCCCGCGCCGCACCCCAAGGCAATCTGCCGGTGTTTTCCAAGCGGCTAATCTGATAGGATTTTTCGCTTCGGCCATCCGGCGCGGCATGGCGCCGCCGCTACCGGCCCCAACCACATGACGGGACACCGCCATTCAAGATGCGCGCAGCCAGCAATAAGCCGCCGACCGACCCCCCCGGGGCCTCTCAAGCCGACAAAGATCTCGATGCCGCGCGGCGGGTGTTCGAGATCGAGGCGCGGGGTCTCGCCGCCGCCGCCCGCAATCTCGACCAACGATTCGTCAGGGCGCTGGACATTTTGGCCAATATCCCCGGCCGCGTCGTCGTTTCGGGCATGGGCAAGAGCGGCCACGTGGCCCACAAGATCGCCGCCACGCTCGCTTCCACGGGGACGCCTGCGTTTTTCGTCCACCCCGGCGAAGCGAGCCACGGCGATCTTGGCATGATCACCCGGGACGACGCGGTGCTGGCGATCTCCAACTCGGGAGACACCGCTGAACTCTCCGACATCATCGCCCATAGCCGCCGTTTTACCATTCCCCTGGTCGCCATCACCGCCCATGAAGACAGCGCCCTCGCCGAGGCCGCCGACGTGGTGCTGATCCTGCCCGACAGCGATGAAGCCTGCCCCATGGGCCTGGCACCGACCACCTCGACGACGGTAACCCTGGCGCTGGGCGACGCCCTAGCCATCGCCCTGCTGGAACGCCACAGATTCACCGCCGACGAGTTCCAGTTGCTCCATCCCGGCGGTCAACTGAGCCGCAAGCTTCTCAAGGTCACCGACATCATGCACGGGGGTGATGCCATGCCCCTGGTCGCGGCCGGCGACATCATGGCCGATGTGTTGATCACCATCACCGCCAAGCGGTTCGGCTGTGCCGGCGTCGCCGACCCCGAAAGCCGGCTCATGGGCATCATCACCGACGGCGACCTGCGCCGCCACATGGCCCCGGATCTGTTAGGGTTGACCGCCGGCGACATCATGACCAAGGGCCCGGTGACGGTGCCGCCCCAATCGCTGGTGGCCGAGGTGCTGGCCATCATGGACGATAAAGCAATCACTTCGATCTTTGTGGTGGAGGACGATAAACCCCTTGGGATCGTGCACATCCATGACATCCTTCGCTCCGGCATAGCCTGAGCCGGGAACGCGACGCCATTCGATGACAGCCATGGCCCCGGTTTCACCCGCCACCGTTCCAAGAGCCCGACCATGAGCGAGGCGCGCCATAGCGGCGCGGCCGGAAGCAAGCCGCCCTCATCGGACAAGCCGCGGGCAGCGCTCGGTGAACTGCCCCTGCGCACCAGACCAGGCGCCGCCGCGGGGCGGGCCCACAGGCGAAAAGTGTCCCTCATGCGGAAGCTGTTTCCCGCCGCAGCGGTGGTGCTGGTAGCCATGGTGGTAATCTGGTCCCAGTGGCAATCGGTCGAAATCGGCTTCAAGATCGGTTTTAACCGCCTCTATCCCGAGGAAGCGAAAACCTTGCGCATGGTCAATCCCCGCTTCTCCGGCACCAGCGATAAGGGCCAGCCCTTCATGTTGACAGCCGACGAAGCGCGCCGCGCCAATGCCGACGCGGATTTGATCCTGCTGACCAACCCCAAGGGCGACATCATCACCGACGGCGGCGCGTGGCTGGCGGTGTCGGCGGCACACGGCAATTACGCCCGGAAGAAGAAAACCCTCGACCTTGGCGGCGGCGTCGACCTGTTTCACGATAGCGGGATCCATTTTACCACCGCCACCGCCCGGATCGACCTCAAGGCGGGCACGGTGGAGGGAAACGATCCGGCGACCGGAAGCGGCCCCTCCATCGAAGTGACCGGCCAGGGGTTCAAGGTTCTGAACGGCGGCAAGACGGTGATCTTCACGGGGAAGTCGAAGGCCCTCCTGTTCCCGCGTGACAAACGTAAACGCAGGGCACCCCCTAAGAGGCAACAACGATGATCGAGCGGGCGGCCAAAGCCCTTCTTGCCGCGATGATCCTCGTCGCCGCGCCGGCGGCGGGTGGTTCGGCCCGCGCCCAGGGCCTCGATCTCGGCAGCGGCGACGCCAAGCCCTTAGAAATCTACGCCGACGAAGGGATCGAGTGGGACCAGAAGAACAAGCGCTATATCGCCCGGGGCAACGCAAAGGCCATTCAAGGCGACACCACGGTGTATGCCGACACCCTGACCGCGTATTACGAAGAAACCAAAGGCAAGGGGTCCCAGATCACCCGTATCGAGGCGGTGGGCAAAGTCAAGATCGTCTCGCCGAGCCAAACCGCCTATGGCGACAAGGGCGTCTATGATGCGCGCCAAAACGTGCTGGTGTTGACGGGACGGAGGCTCAAGCTCGTCACCAAGGACAATATCATCACCGCCCGCGACAGCCTGGAATATCACGACCGCAAATCCCTCGCCGTGGCCCGGGGCAATGCCGTATGGCGTCAACGCAATCCCGTCAAGGGCAAGCAACGGACGGTGCGCGCCGATGTGCTCACCAGCCGATCCCGGCGGAAACCCTCCAAAGGCACGAGAGGCCGCGCCAAGAAAAGCGGCGATGGAGGCGGCCCGCCGCGCATGGACGCTTACGGCAATGTGGTGATCTCCCTTCCCGGCGAGATTGCCCTGGCCAACCGCGCGGTCTACCTTCCCGACCAGGACATCGTCGAGCTATGGGGCAAGGTGCGGATCACTCGGGGGCAAAATCAGTTCAACGGCGAACGCGCGATCATCAACTTCAAGACCGGAATCAGCCGGATCCTGGCCGGCAAGGGCGGCCAAGACAAGCCGCCCGTCCGCGTCCTGATCGTGCCCAGCAAATGATCCTGAGGGCCGCCCGGAGCCGAGAAATTCATCGAATTTAAACCAATAATCCCTTACACAAACGGTGATGATGAACGACCAGATCACAGGTTCAACGTCCAGCGATGCCGGCCCCCGCCAGGGTTCCCAAGGCGGCCCCGAACTGGTCCGCGTCAATTCCGGGCTCGAAGTCGTCGGATTGGGCAAGCGCTTCAAGAAGCGGCCGGTGCTGCGCGACGTGAGCCTCGCCGTTCAACGCGGCGAGGCGGTGGGGTTGCTCGGCCCCAACGGCGCCGGCAAGACCACCTGTTTCTACATCATCTGCGGCCTCATCACGCCGGATGCGGGCACCGTGTTTCTGGACGGCGAAGACATCACCGACCTGCCCATGTATCGCCGCGCCCGAATGGGTATTGGTTACCTGCCCCAGGAAGCCTCGATCTTCCGCGGGCTCAACGTCGCCGATAATATCCGCGCCATTCTCGAGGCGGTAGAGCCGGAGCGGGGCAAACGGGAGGCATTCTTGGAAAGTCTTCTGGCGGAGTTCGCCATATCCCACCTCAGGCGCACACCCGCCCTGGCGCTGTCCGGCGGCGAGCGGCGCCGGGTCGAGATCGCCCGCGCCCTTGCCGCCGGCCCCCAGTTCATGATGCTCGACGAGCCCCTGGCCGGAATCGACCCGGTGGCGCTCGGCGATATTCGTGATCTGGTCCTGCATTTGAAGGACCGGGGCATCGGCGTGCTGATCACCGACCATAACGTCCGCGAGACCCTCGATATCGTGGATCGGGCCTACATCCTCCACGACGGTCACGTGTTGATGGAGGGGACCCCCGATGAAATTCTGGCACACGAGGACGTGCGCCGGGTGTATCTCGGGGAAAAGTTCAGCATGTAGGCGGCGATCATGGCGCTTTCTCTGAAACTGGCACTGCGGCAGACCACGGCGCTCATCATGACGCCCCAGTTACAGCAGGCGATCAAGCTGCTGCAACTTTCCAATCAAGAACTCGATGCTTTCGTGGAAGCGGAAATCGCGGAAAACCCTTTGCTGGAACGCGAATCGCCCGACGGCGGGATCGAACGGGAATCGGAAAACACCGACCCCGCCGAACACGGCGGGACCTTGGACGAGGATCGGGACGGCGAGCGGGAAACCGACAGCGGTCTGCCATCCGGTGCCGTCGATGGCGGCGATGAGGCCAGGGCCATTGAGACGGCCGACGGCGACGCCATGGCGGAAGCCACCGACCCGCCTTCCCTGGATGCAGCCGATCTGACCGCTTCGGAAACCCCGCCCGAAGACGGCGACGGGCCCATGGACGCGGATTTTGACAACGTCTGGACCAACGATGAACGCAGCGACCTCGTCGACACGCCGCCCACCCAGTTCGCCGACTGGGGGGCCGGCGGCGGCTTCGAGGGTGAACCGCTCGACATCGAACAGCGGCTTTCCCGGGAAACGACCCTGCGCGAACACCTCTCGAACCAAGTCAATATGATGTTTGCCGATCCCCGCGAGCGCATGACTGCCGGCTTCCTCGTCGATTGCCTGGACGAGGCGGGCTACCTTAGGACCGAACTCGAGGAGATCGCCGGAAGGCTCGGCATTTCCGTGGCCGAGGTCGAGGAGGTCCTGGTCCGCGCTCAGGATTGCGATCCGCCGGGTGTTTTCGCCCGCGACCTCGGCGAATGCCTCGCCCTCCAACTGCGCGACCGCGACCGCCTCGATCCGGCCATGGAGGCCCTGGTCAAGAATCTGGACCGTCTCGCCCGCCGCGAGGCCGCCGCGCTGAAGCGCATCTGCGGCGTCGACGATGAGGACTTCGCCGATATGGTGGCCGAGATCCAGGCACTGAACCCCAAGCCTGGACTGGCCTTCACCCATGATGCGACCCAGACCGTGATCCCCGACATCATCGTGCGGGCGAGGAAGGGAGGCGGTTGGGACCTGGAGCTCAACGCCGACACCCTGCCCAGGGTGTTGATCAACCAATCCTATTTCGCCGAGGTCACCAAGCTCACCCGCACCAAGGACGAACAAAAATACGTGCAAGAACGCATGCAATCAGCCAATTGGCTGATCAAGGCGCTGCACCAGCGCGCCACCACCATCTTAAAAGTGTCGACCGAAATCGTCCGCACCCAGGATATGTTCCTGTCCAAAGGCGTGCAGCACCTGAAACCCTTGACCCTGCGTGAGATCGCCGACGTCATCGGCATGCATGAGAGCACCGTGAGCCGCGTCACGTCCAACAAGTTCATGGCGACGCCCCGCGGGGTCTTCGAGCTCAAATACTTCTTCACCACGGCCATTGCATCGACGGTGGGAGGCGAGGCCCATTCCGCCGAATCGGTCCGTCACCGCATCAAGGCGTTGATCAACGATGAACTGCCCAAGGCGGTGCTGTCGGACGACAAGATCGTCGACATACTGTCCGGCGAAGGCGTCGAGATCGCCCGCCGTACGGTGGCGAAGTACCGCGATGCCATGCGTATCCCGTCCTCGGTCCAGCGCCGACGGGAAAAGGCTATGTGCTTATGAAAGCAGGGGCATTCGGCCCCCTATTGACTCTCCACCGCCCGGAAACTATTTTCCGCCACCGGACGCAAGGGGCGCCGGCGCGGAAAACGGGGGGCATGAACTCCCCGCAGGACATTGGTGCGGTGTCGACGGCGATTTATGCCTCATTTGGTGTCGCGCATCCCATTGTTTGATCTGGCTGGGCCAAGCCCGGGGTTATCCCGGCATGCGCACCTGACAAAGGACATGAAGATTGGAAATTACTGATCTGATCACCCCGTCGAGGGTGATTCCCGCGCTCAAGGTTACCTCGAAGAAACAAGCCCTTCAGGAACTCTCCCGTGCCTGTGCGAAGTTCACGGATCTTGACGAACGCGCCATTTTCGAAGTGCTGATCGAACGTGAGCGGCTCGGCACCACCGGCGTCGGCGGCGGCGTCGCCATTCCCCATGGCAAGCATGCCGGCCTGCAACGCCTCTACGGTCTGTTCGCGCGTCTCCAGCAACCGGTCGATTACGATTCCATCGATGAACAGCCGGTGGATCTCATCTTCCTTTTGCTGGCGCCGGAAACCGCCGGCGCCGACCATCTCAAGGCGCTGGCCCGGGTGTCGCGCAAACTCCGCGACGCCGAGACCTGTGAAAAGCTTCGGGGATCCGAATCCGCCGACGCCCTCTACGCGCTGTTGAGCGAAACCACGACCATCTCCGCCGCCTGACCGGAACCACCCTGCACTCGTCAGGCCTGGCAAGCGTCAGGCCTGGCAGGCGTTACTCATGGGCTGTTGGCGGGTTGGGAGGCGCGCCCCAAGGGCGCCCCGGCGGGTCAGTGGGCCGACACCGCTTCCATGTCGTGCTCGCGAATGGTGGCGAAGGCGATGTCGCGGTTGTCCATGATGGCGATTTCGGTGCCATCCGCGGCATGGATGGAATAGGCGTTCGCGCCCCCGATTTGGATGCGCTTGACGTAGGCGACGCATTGGAGGCCAAGACCCGCGAGATCCTGGTCGGTCATGATTCGAGTGTTTTCTACGATGTTCATGGACCGATGACCTGGTTGTTCCATCATTGCGCCACCCTACCTCGGGGTGCCTAACAAATATTTAAATCGGTGATTCGGGCGGAAATCCGGCCTCAATGAGGCCAATTGGAGGATTGCACCGGGACCTAGGGTACTTTCCGGCCAGATTGGTTCTATTTTGTCCGGAAAGTGCCCTACTCGGGGCATCGCCGGCGGAATTTGTGTTAAAACAAAGGCGATGGCACTGACGCATCTGCGCCAACAAGGACGGAGGGTTAGATATGACGGAAATTTCCCTCAACACCACCGGAATCGACCATATCGTGCTTCATGTTCGGAATCCGGTACTTTCCAAGGCATTTTACGTCGACGTGCTCGGCATGACGGTCGACCATGAGTACCCGGGGCATATCTTTCTTAAATGCGGATCGCAATCGGTGGGGCTGTTCAAAGCGCGCGAGGGGGATGAATTCACGCCGCGCCACGACATCAATCATCTCGCCTTGAACGTCGGCACCGGCACCTATGACGGCATTCGCGGCCACCTCGAATCCGCGGGCATCGAAGTCAGGGGCCGGACGGGCGACGATAAGTGCA
Organism: Alphaproteobacteria bacterium; assembly: GCA_027292975.1. Classification (GTDB taxonomy): domain Bacteria; phylum Pseudomonadota; class Alphaproteobacteria; order SMXQ01; family SMXQ01; genus SMXQ01. The sequence goes on from JAPUGG010000228.1 coordinate 14,286, forward strand.
TCTATTTCAACGACCCCGACGGGCACACGCTCCAGATCGTGGTCCCGGACGAGGGCACCGACTAGAGCACCACCGAATTCAGCGGCGCGGCCGACGCCCCGGCGGGATATCGCTCACGCTGACGGCGCCGATCCCGTAATCGCCGCTGCCGATGACGATGGTCAAGCCCTGGAAATCGCCGCTCAACCCCCTGTCAACGGCGCTCAACAAGGGCTTGCCGTCGAGTCGGACCTTCATGTTTCCCACCCTGTCGCGGGTCCACAAGATTCGATGGGTGCGCCCGTCATCCAGCCGGGGCGCCCCGTCGAGGGTAAAAATAACGCTGCTTCCCCAGGGCTGCAGGCGCACCAATTCGAACACCGCGCCGCCGCCATGGCGCTTGTGGTAGACCAAGCGGTAGCCCTCCTCGCGCCGATCACCCTGGTAGGGCCCGAATTCGATGCGGGCGGGAAGGTCGGAAACCGTGCGCAGCCGAAGGCGAACCGCGAAGGCATTGCCGATCGCCTGGCGGGTGAAAATCTCGGCCGGCTTGGACCGCACCCGTCGCGGGGATTCCTTCCGGTCGTCGCCGTCCCCGGGACGCATCATTTCACGCAGCACGGCGCCGAACAGGTCCGATGCCGGATCCGATTGCCCTTGGCGTGATGGAGGGGGTTCCGCGGCGGTGGTGGGCTCGACCCTGGAACGCAGGCCGAGCCTGGCGTCGACCCAGAACCGCCCTTCGGCCACCGACCAGGACGGATCGTGGCGGTAATCGCCGTCCTGGAAATTTTCCCGGAACACCACCCGCCGCCACGGCCAATCGTATTTGCCGGCAAGTGCCTTGAGCTCCTCTAAGAAGCGGGGGTCCGCCAGCCGCCGTTGTTCGCCACGCTTGACCATGCCCCGCAGTTCGTCCACCAGTTTTTGTACCGTTTCCGGCCGCCGGCTCTGGGCCGCGGCGGGGGATTCCAGGCCCCAAACCACGGCCGCCCCCAGGACGATGATGCCGATGCCTGAACCGCAAATCTTCGCGTATCTCGTCATCTCTGAATTTCTCCCTTCAAACGGTGATCCTTGCCGCCGATGACCTAAGCCTTAGAGCATTTTCCGGCCAAATTGAACCCTTTGACCCGGGATTGGGCCCATCAAATTGACCCCATTTGGCCGGAAAATGCTCTAATTGGCCCATGATGAATTTCTTGAAATCGGGCGCCCCAAGGATGAGGACAGACCATGAAACAACTTGCGCCACTCTCCCGACGCATATTCGCCCTTGGCTTCGTGACGGTGACTCTATCGCCATTGTCATCCGCGTGGGCTCAGCGGTCGCGCTCCGATTTACAAGACCTTGTCGACGATATCGTCCGGGACGTGATCGACCGCACGGTCGAAGCGGCACGGCGGGCGGTCCTGCGGAATACCGGTATCGACCCTTTGGAATGGGGTTACCATTCGGGGCGGCAGTATAGTCGTGCACCTTCCAACGCATCGTCGGAAACCAGGCGGGAACTCAGAAAGCTCAACCAGGAGCACGACCGCAAGATCGCCAAGCTCGAGCAAGAACTTCAACGGACGCTTCGCAAGGCCCGGGCGGAGTTTAGGCGTGAGGCGGCCAAGGAGGACAAGCGGGGGAAAATCAGGAAGAAGCGCAAGAAGCTGCAGGAGAAAGTGAACAAGGCCTACGACAGGTTCGAAGAAAAAATTGCCAAGGAAAATTCACGGTTCGATGAGAAACGCGACAACATTTTGCGGAAACGGTGAGGCAAAGACAGGGGTATGGGGGGTGCCTTTAGGTCCAGCCTTGCCTAATCATGCAGAAGCAATGCAGCCGCGAAATGAAGCCGCGCTGTACCCTATGGCGTACCTATAGGAAAAGGGGCTAGAAGCGCAAACCTCTAACCCCTTGATCTAATTGGTGGAGCCGATCGGGATCGAACCGACGACCTCGTGAATGCCATTCACGCGCTCTCCCAACTGAGCTACGGCCCCTGAATTCCGGCCCCCTCGGGCATCGGGCGCGGCAACGCCCACCCCGTTTGGCGGATCGCGCCGGGGGACAGAAAGTAGGGGCTGGGCCAAGGCCTACGCAAGCAAAAAAATCCGCCGGCCGCGCCGGGCGACTCAGCTTTCGCCCTGGGCCCCGGTCTTGTGGATGACATCGGGCATATCGTCATCGTCATTGCCAAGGTCCGAGGTGTCCTCGATGATGTCTTCATCGTCGTCGTCGATATCGTCATCCTCGGCGCCGGCATCCTTGAGTTCATCGATCGCGTCGGTTTCGCCGTCGCCGGCAACGGCCTCCTTGATCCCAGCCGGTTCCACCGCCGGCTTCGCCTCTTTGGCCGGCTCCTTGGCCACCGGCTGGACCCGCTTCGGCTTCGGCGGGGCAATTTGGAAAACGGCATGGCATTTCGGGCAAATGATTTTGGTACGGCGCATGTCGTAGAATTTGGCGCCGCATTCCTGGCAGATGTGTTTGGTGCCCCACTCCGCTTTGGCCACTGAAGGTTCCCTCGGCTACCCCAACCGGCGACCCAATTCCGTCCAGAGCCGTCCGGCGCAACCAGCAACATTTTTGACTCTAGCCAATTGCCACGATCCCACGGCGCTGTCAAAAGCTAATTTCACTTCTTTTCGGTCGGCAAAGACAGCGACCCCGTGCTCGTGCTAAACGAGGCCCGATCGTGCCCCGCTCGGCCCCGCCCGGTCCGGCACCGGACGATGAAATGCCAAGGCCGCGCCGCCCCGGACCGCTGTTACGCATGACCCATGATGACCGAGACCGAACGCCTTAAGCCCCTGACCTCGCATCCGGCCGGCGCCCTTAAGGGCAGCGCCTTGGTCCCGGGCGACAAATCGATATCCCATCGGGCGCTGATGATCGGCGCGCTCAGCGTCGGGCGCACGCGGGTCAGCGGGCTTCTCGATGGCGAAGACGTGCGCGCCACCGCGGCGGCGCTGCGGCGGCTGGGCGTCACCATCACCCGGGAGGACGACGCCACCACCGCCATCGACGGGGTCGGCCTTTCCGGCCTCGCCGAGCCCGCCGCGGTCCTCGACCTCGGCAATTCGGGCACCGGTGCCCGGCTGCTTCTGGGGCTTCTCGCCACCCACCCTTTGGTCGCCCAACTCACCGGCGACGCGTCCCTGGTCACCCGCCCCATGAACCGGGTGATCGAGCCGCTGTCGCGCATGGGGGCGGGCTTCACCGCGAGGGACGGC
>JAPUGG010000229.1 GCA_027292975.1 Alphaproteobacteria bacterium
TCCTTGGCGCCGTGGGGAAGCCCGGCGCCGGCGTAATCACTATCCTCGGCGCCATCGGGCCGCCGCGTGTCGTCGGCGTCGCGGAAATCCTGGACGGCTGCGGCCAGCGCCTCGGCCCGCTGAGGCTCAAGGCCGGCGGCAAGAAACAGGTTGGTCAACAGGCGCCCGTTGGCGCGGTTGAGATCGATCTTGCCGCCCTCGTCCTCGATGCGAATGCGGACCTCGCCCTCGGGACGAGCCCAGGCGTAGACCGTTCCATCGACCCGCCAGCCGCCCGAGGCGACCGGCCGGGCGAGCCCCTCCATGGCGCGGTAGACGCCGCCGTCGGCCAGCGCCTCGGCCTGGGCGGCGTCGAGGAAATTGCGCGCGAGGCGGCTCTGGGTGCGGGATTCGCTCAGCACCGTGGCCGCGATCACCGCCAGCAGCACCAACGCCCAGAGCACCGCCACCAGGGCGATTCCCCGTTGCCGGCGGGGCATCACGTGGTCCCCCCGCCGGGCGGTATCGCCGCCGGGACCGGGGCGAGGCCGCCCAGGCCGTGGCGGGGCCGCGGCGGCGGCGGAATCTGAAATTCGCCTATGGAGCCCATGAAGCATCGCACCTGATATAGTGGCCGATCATAACTTCGCAGGGGTACCCGTGACACTTATTCTTGATCCCCCATGGCTTTGGCCCCTTCTCGCGGCGCCCGCCATCGGCAGTTTCTTAGGCGCCCTGGTCCTGCGCCTGCCCCGGGGCGAGGCCATCGCCTGGACCCGCTCGGCCTGCCGTCACTGCCACCAACGGTTGGCCGTCCGCGACCTGATACCGCTCATCAGCTGGGCCGCCCAGAAGGGGCGCTGCCGCCACTGCGGCGCGGCGCTCGGCTTCTTCTATCCGGGGATCGAACTGCTGGCGGTCGCCATCGTCGTCTGGGCGGCGGTGGCGCTGCCCCGGGACCTGATCTGGCCGGGCTGCCTGTTGGGCTGGTGGCTGATCGCCCTCGGGGCGATCGATGCCAGGGACATGATCCTGCCCGACGTGCTGACCCTGCCTCTGATCGTCGCCGGCCTGGCCGTGACCGGCCTCATCGCCCCCGACCGGCTGCCCCACCATGTCGCCGGCGCGCTCGCCGGATTCGCGGTGATCATTCTGGTCGGGTTCGCCTACCGGCGGCTGCGGGGGCGCGACGGCATCGGCCTTGGCGACGCCAAGCTGGCGGCGGCGGCGGGCGCCTGGGTGGCCTGGACGGGGCTGCCTGGAGTCATCCTCATCGCCGCGGGCTCGGGCATCGCGGTGACGCTTCTGGCGGCCCTTGTTAGCGGCGATCGGGCGCTCACCGCGAAACTGCCGTTCGGCCCGCATATCGCGCTCGGCACCTGGATCATCTGGGTCCATGGCCCCCTGGTGGTGCCGTGAGCCCCCGAAAGCGCTGAGTTTTGTGCTAGCATTTCCTTAAGGTTCTTCGGTGTATCAACCGCCCGAGAGCCACAAGGCATTGAACATGGCCGATATTTCGCAAAATCAGCCGCTTAGCCCGGACCAAACACTGGAAACGGCGCTGTTGGATCATGGCGACATGGACCCGGACGCGCTTCGCCGTGCGCGCCGGGTTTGCGAGGAAACCGGCGACCGGCTCGACATGGTCCTGACCCGCCTCGGGCTCGCCTCGGAGCAGGCCATCGCCGCGGCCCTGGCCCGGCATCTAAATTTGGCGCTGGTTGCCGGTGACGACTTTCCCGCTGCGGCCGTCCTCCAAGAGCGGTTGAGCGCGCAGTTCCTGAGGGGCGCGCGGGCGGTGGCGCTCGCCGAAACGGAAGCCAGCGTGATCCTGGCCATGGCCGATCCGCTCGACGGCTACACGGTGGACGCGGTGCGGCTCGCCGCCGAAAAGAAGGTGGAGGTGCGCGTCGCCACCCCAAGCGCCATCGACCGGGCGCTCGCCCGCCTTTATGGGGCGGCGCCCGAATCCATGGGCGAGATCGTCGACGCCGCCGGCACCGACCTTCAGACCACCGAGGAAGACATCGCGCGGCTGCGCGACATGGCCAGCGGGGCGCCGGTGGTGCGCCTGGTCAGCCACCTCATCAACAAGGCCGCCGAATTGGGCGCGTCTGATATCCATATCGAACCTTTCGAGCAGGCGCTCAAGGTGCGCTTTCGCATCGACGGGGTGCTGGTCGAAATGGAGGCGCCGCCTTTCGCCTTGCGGCTGGCCATCGCCTCGCGGGTCAAGTTGATGGCGCACCTCAATATCGCCGAGAGCCGCCTGCCCCAGGACGGCCGTTTCCAGGTCAACGTCCAAGGGCGCGAGATCGACCTCCGGGTCTCCACCGTACCCACCCTCTACGGCGAAAGCGTCGTGCTCAGGCTGCTGGACCGGGGCTCGGTCGCCCTGGAGCTACCCGCGCTGGGCTTCGCCGACGCCAACCTGGAGGCCTATCTTTCGGTGCTCGACCAGCCCACCGGCATTCTGCTGGTGACCGGCCCCACCGGCAGCGGCAAGACGACCACGCTCTACAGCTCCCTGGTGCGGCTCAATACCGGGGACCGCAAGATCGTGACCGTGGAAGACCCCGTGGAATACCACCTGGAAGGGGTCAACCAGGTCCAGGTGCGCCCTAGGATCGGGCTGACCTTCGCCAATGCCCTGCGCTCGCTCCTGCGTCAGGACCCGGACATCATGATGATCGGCGAGATTCGCGATCTGGAAACCGCGGAGATCGCCGTCCAAGCGGCGCTGACCGGCCACAAGGTGTTGTCCACCCTTCACACCAACAACGCCGCCGCCACGGTCACCAGGTTGTTGGACATGGGGGTCGAGGATTACCTCCTGACCTCCACCGTCAACGGCATCGTCGCCCAGCGGCTGGTGCGCCTGATCTGCGATGATTGCAGCGCCCCGAAGCCGGTGCTGGGGGAGATCGTCGACGAGCTCGGCCTCGACCGTTTCTTCCATGGCGCGGAACCGGTGCTTGCCGAGGGCGCCGGCTGCGCGGCCTGCAACGGAACCGGGTTTCGGGGACGGACGGGGATCGTCGAGATCCTGACCATGACCGACGCCGTGCGCAAGGCGATCGTCGCCCGGGCCGGCGCCCAGGACGTTCAACGCGCGGCAACCGATGCCGGCATGACCACCATGTTCGAAGACGGCATGAAGAAGGCCGTCGCCGGCATCACCACCTTAGAGGAAGTCCTGCGCGTGACGCGCGAGGGCTGAGCCATGCCGCTTTACCGGTTCAAGGCCATATCGCCGGCGGGTCAGTTTCTCCAGGGGGAAATGGAGGCCCGCACCGAACGTCTGGTGATCGAGCGGCTGCGCGACGACGGGAATATTCCCATCGACGCGGAGCCGGCCGCCCCGCGCTCTCCCATCCGCCGGTGGCTAGACCGCGAACTCTCCCGCCGTTCGGTGGCGGCCAAGGACGTCGCGCTGTTCACCCGGGAATTCGCCACCCTGGTGGGCGCCGGGGTCGCCCTGGACCGGGTGCTGGCGATCCTCATCGGCTTGGCAAGCAAGCCGGCCCTGCGCGAGGTCCTGGCCGACGTCCATCGGCGGGTCGAAGGGGGTGCCGCCATCGCCGACGCCCTGGAAGCGCACCCCCAGGCGTTCCCACCCTTTTACGTCAATATGATCCGTGCCGGCGAGGCCGGCGGACAATTGGACACGGTTCTCCAACGGCTGGCCGAGTTTCTCGAGCGCTCCCGCGAGCTGAGCGGCGCCGTGCGCTCGGCCCTGGTCTACCCGGCGGTGCTGATCACCATGGCCGGGCTGTCGCTGGTGATCGTGCTGACCGTGGTGCTGCCGGAGTTTGAGCCGATCTTCGCCGAGGCCGGCCGTGACCTGCCCGCCGCCACCCAGGTGGTGCGCGCCATGGGCCATGTCGTCCGGGATTACTGGTGGGCCGCCGTCATCGCCGGCTTGCTTGCCACCGTGGTGATCCGCCGCGACCTCACGACCCCGGAGGGCCGCCACCGCTGGCACGGGGTGCTCCTCAGGACACCGGTCCTGGGCTCCCTTAGGCGGCGGCTGGCCTTCGCCCGGTTCTCTCGCATGCTGGGCACCTTGCTGGCCAATGGGGTGGGCGTGCTGTCGGCGATGGCGTTGGCGCGCGAGGTCACCGGCAACGAAGTTCTCAACCGGGCACTGGCGGAGGTGGCGGTCGCGGTCAGGGAAGGCGGCGGCCTCGCCCGGCCCCTGGCCAAGGCCAATGTGTTTCCCCGGCTGGCCGTGGACCTGATCAGCGTCGGTGAGGAAAGCGGCCATCTCGAGGAGATGCTTTTGAAAGCCGCCGATATTTACGATTCCGAGGTGAAGCGCGCCATCGACCGGGCGGTGGCGCTTTTAGTCCCTCTTTTGACCATTGGCTTGGGCGCCCTGATCGCGGCGATCATCGGTTCCGTCCTGGTGGCGATCTTGAGCGTCAATGAATTGGCCCTATAGGCATGATGGGCAGCGTCGGGCCGCGCCGGCCTGCCGGCCCGCCACCCCGCACCCAGAGGTAGAGATGACAGAACGCGGCAAGGGTAAGGACAGGGTCAGGGATCGGAAAAAGCGCCAATCGGGGTTTACCTTGTTGGAGCTCTTGGTGGTGCTGACCATCCTCGGGCTGTTCGCGATCATCGCCACCCCGCGGGTGCTGCAATATCTCGGCGGCGCCAAATCCAAGACCGCGGCGATCCAAGTGGAACAGCTGGGCGGCGCCCTTGACCTCTACCGGCTGGACGTGGGCCGCTATCCCACCGATAGCGATGGCATGGCCGCGCTCATCGAACGGCCCGCCAATGCCGCGCGCTGGAACGGGCCCTATGTGAAAAAGAAAGCGATGCTATTGGATCCCTGGGGAGAGCCCTTTCGCTACCGCGTGCCCGGCCAGCACGGGAGCTATGATCTCTATTCGTTGGGCGCCGACAAACAAGACGGCGGCGAGGGCGAAAACAAGGACATCGTGAGCTGGTGAAGCCCGCCCGCAAAGACGGATTTACGCTGCTCGAACTCCTGGTGGTGCTCGCCATCGTCGCCCTGATGATGGCCATCGCGGTGCCCCGTTTCGCCGGCGCCCTGCCCGGCGCCGAGCTCGATTCCGGCGCCCGCAAACTGGCGGCGGGCCTGCGCGAGGCCCGTTCGCTGGCGGTCTCAATCAACCGCGCGGTCCCCTTCACCCTGAGCGGCGGCGCCAACCGCTATGCCATCGGCCGAGGCGGCGAATCCAGGCAACTGCCGGAAAATCTGGCCATCACCCTGGTGACCGGGAGCAGGGAAATAACCGGAGCGAACCAGGGTTCGATCCGCTTCTTCCCCGACGGCAGTTCCACCGGCGGGCGCATCGAGTTGGCCGGCGCGGGCGGCAAACGGTCGATCGAGGTCGACTGGTTGACCGGCCGCATCAGGCTTGGCGAGTGAGCCATGGCACCAAGCGACAAAAATCGCATCCGGCGCGGCTTCACCCTGATCGAGGTGCTGGTCGCCTTCGTTATCCTGGCGCTGTTCCTGGGAGCCATACTGCCGAGCTTGTCTGCCAGCCTCACCAGTACACGCACCGGCAACGACACCATCACCGCCACCGCCTATGCCCAATCGTTGATCGCCGGCGTCGGCGTGGAGGGCCTGATCACGGAAGGGGAATTCACAGCCACCTTGGAACAGACACGTTTTTCCTCGCGGCTCACGGTACGGCCCTATGACGCGCCCGCCGCCGCCAGCACCGGCGCCCGGCTCTACCAGGTGACGGCGCGGGTCGGCTGGCGCGATGGCGCGCGCGAGCGCATGGTGTCCCTCACCACCCTTCGATACGCAACGGGGCAATAGGTCATGGCCGGCCCAACCACGGCTACAAGGCGCGCCCCCACACCGCGGCCGTCTCTAGAGCACCTCCGGGCCAAATTGAATCATTTGCCCGGAAATGCTCTAGCGGGTTTCACGCTGCTGGAATTGATGGTGTCCCTGGCCCTGGTCGGGCTCTTGGCCATGGTTCTCATGGGCGGCATCCGCTTCGGGGCGCGGGTCTGGGAAGCCTCCCAGGTCCAGACCGAAGCCGCCAACGAGGTCCATGCGATCCGCCGCTTCGTGCGCGAACGCGCCTTAGCCGCGCGGCCGGTGCGGGCGATCGGGGACGGCGCCGAGGGAAGAGCGGCCGGCTTTTCCGGCGATGGGGCGGCCCTCAGGTTGGTGACCTTGATGCCCGCCTATGTCGCCCGCGGCGGCCTTTATCACTTCGAGATCGCCGCCACCGCCGGGGACGAGGGCGCGGGCATGGCGGTGAAATGGTGGCCCTATGGCGGCGAGGAATCCGGTCCCGGGTCGGGCCAGCGCCTGTTGCTCGAAGGGGCGGAAGACATCGCCCTATCGTATTTCGGCGATGAGGAGGAAACCGGTGCCATGGCCTGGCACGACGCTTGGCGCGGTGGCCGGGGCCTACCCCGACTGGTCAGCATCAAGGTCGTCTTCCCGGCGGGCGACCCCCGCGTCTGGCCGGAACTTATCGTCGCCCTTCCCGCGTCGAGTGGCCGCGCCAATGCCCGCGCCCGCAACTGATCCATCCCCGCCCGCCCGGCCCGGCCCGCCCGGCGGAGAGAGGCGGTCCATGGCGCGGCCTTGTCCCCGGCGGTGCCGAGGCGCTACCCTGTGGCCTCCGAGGGCGGGACCTCGAACCACCAGCGAAGGGCATAACCGTTGGCGCTAATCTCGCAAGGCATTAACCGCATAAGGTGGTTCTTCCGGTGGTGGGGGGGCGAACTGGCGACCCTGGTTCCGGGCGCCATTCGCCGTTTTTTCCGCGCCCGACCCGACACCGTGATGGTCGATATTTCGGGGCCGGAGGTTGTGGTGGCCCGCTGCGGGGAAAACGACTGCGAGGAGATTGGCCGCTTTCCCGCTTCCCTCGGCAACGAGGAGGAAGCCAGTGGTGCCGCCCGGGATATCCTGAAAGCGGCCGGCGCGGCCAGGCATAGGACCGCGCTGCGCTTGTCGAGCACCCAGGCCTTACGCAAATCCCTGGTGCTGCCCATGGCGGCGGAGGGCGAGCTTCGCAATATTCTTTCCCACCAGATCGAACAACACACCCCCTTCCAGGCCGATGAGGCCTGTTTCGGCTACCGCGTGGAGGCGCGCGACAGGCGCGCCAGGCAGATCACCGTCGAACTTACGGTGGTACCCCGCAAATTCGTCGACGCGGCCCTTGCCCGGGCGCGGCGCTGGGGTTTGGAACCCGATGTGGTCGATATTTCCACCGATGCGCCGCTCGGCCCGCCACGGATAAATTTGATCGCCGGCAACGGCGGCGGCGCCAATGCCTGGCCCAAGGTCAATGGCATGCTTGCGGTGGTCGCCCTCTCCCTTGCCCTGGCGGCCGTCGTCATCCCGCTGGAGAAGGCGCGCGACAGGTCGGATGCGCTGCTCGGCGAAGTCGCGGAACTGCGCCGGGCCTCCCAGCAGGTATTGGTTTTGCGCGGCGAAAGGGACGCCCTGGCGAAACGGGTGCGCTTCATCGCCGACAAAAAGCTCAAAGCACCCTCGGCGCTGGCGGTCCTCGACGAACTCACGCGAATCATCCCCAAGGACACCTGGCTCTACGAACTTCGCATCAATCGGCCGGAGATCAGGATATCGGGATATTCGCCCTCGGCCTCGTCGTTGCTCGGCAAGATCAACGATTCCCCGATGTTCTCCAATCCCCGTTTCCGTTCGCCCGTGACCCGGCCCGGCAATTTCGACAAGGAGCGGTTCAACCTTTCCTTCGAGCTTGGCTTCGAGCCCCGGGGGGAGGCCAAGTGACATGAGCCTCGGCCCCGCCGTCCAAAAGCTCCTCGCCGTTGCCCTCCTGGCCGCGGTGGGGTTTGCCGCCTGGGCCGGGGGCGTCGTGCCCATCAAGGAAAATTTCGACCGCTTTGAGGCGACGGCCGCGCAGTCACGCGACCTGATCGCACGCTACCGCCGAATCCTCGCCGGCGCGGCGGCGCTGCGTGCCGAGATCGCCGCGATTCGCCGCAACCGCGTTTTGAAAGAGGGCTTTCTGGTCGCCCCCAGCGCCGAGCTCGGTGCCGCCATCCTCCAAGTCAAGGTCAAGCAAGCCACCGTGGCGGGCGAGGCCAAACTGATCAGCATCCAGGTCCTGGCCGCCAAGAAAGAGGCGGAATTCACCAGGGTCGGGGTACGCGCGCGGCTCAAGGGAACGGTCGCCGCCTTGCAGACCGCCCTCTTTGAGCTCGAGACCGCATGGCCCGCCTTGGTCGTCGACAACATCAATGTCAGGGCCCGCACCCGGCGTTTGCGTCGGGACCGGACGGCACCCACCACCATGACGGTGGATGCCAACCTTTCCATCCACTTCGATGCCCATGGGTTTATGGTGTCCAAGGTCGCCGCCTCGCCCACCACCGCCGAGGGAGACCGCAAATGAAGGCGGCGGCCCTGCTTTTGGCGCTCTCGGCGGGCCTAGCGCTGCTGGTCGCCGATCAGTTCTATGGGACGCCGGGAGCCGTGGCCCCGGGGACATCGTCGTCGCCCGCGCCCGGCACGGCACGGCGCGCGATGCTTCCCAAGATCGTTTACCCGGAAAAGCGGGCCTCTGCCCGCATCAATGACGACAACCTGTTCTCTCCCGCCCGCCGCCCGACCATGGACGAAGACCCGCCCGGCCCCACGCCTAGGACCCGTCCCGTGGCCGGGCTGCCCAGCTTCGAACTCAAGGGTATCGTCACCACGCCCAAGGGCCGGTATGCCTTGCTCAAGCTTCGGGGGGAAAGCGATTACCGCAAGGTGGTCAAGGGGGAGACCGTCGAGGGCTGGGTGCTTGATGCCATCGATTCCGATAGTGTCCTGGTCAAGAAACAGGGCACCGCCACCGTGGTCAGACTGGAGACGCCGAAATCCGCGCCGCGCCGCGCCGCGCCGCGGTCCCGCTCGCGGAGGTCCCGCCCGCCGCGGCGACGGTAACCCCGCCGCATCTTTGGGGATCGATCTTTTGTCCTTGTGGCTCAGGCCCTTATTAAGCATAAATTAAGCAAAATTCGCCACACACTTGCGAAGCAACGGTCGAATTCCAGGTTCGAGCGATCATCTGCGCCTTTGGGGGAAACCTTCCGGCATGGGAAACACCACGAATTTCATTTCTCGCTTCTGCGCCATCGCCACCATTTCCTTGTTCCCGGCCTGCGCGGAGCTTGAGCGCGCCCAGCGGGGCTGGCCCGATGCACCGGCGGCGACGGGGGACGCGGGCGGGCGCAAGGATTCCGGGGGCGGGGTGACGCGGGAGGCCGCGGCAACGACACCGAAGCCGGAGGATGCCAAGCCCCAAGGCCAGCGCCATGTGTTGCGCGGCAGCGGCAGGTTCCTGAACAAGGCGCCACGGCGCGCCCAGGCGTTTCAGGGAAAAGACGGCGGCATTACCCTCAACTTCGTGAACGCGGAGATCACCGAGGTCGTCCGCGCGGTCCTCGGCGGTATCCTCAACCTCAACTTCACCGTCGATTCCGGCGTCAAGGGATCGATCACCCTGCAGACCAGCCGGCCGATCCCGCGCGCAGCGGTACTGGCGGCG
>JAPUGG010000023.1 GCA_027292975.1 Alphaproteobacteria bacterium
GCTGTCTTCGAAAATTCCAAAGGCCTTGGTGCCGGCAACGGTAAACTGATGCAGCTTCACGGGGTGAAGGGCGGAAAGCGCGATATCCGCGCTGGTGCCGTCTTCGAAGGTGAGAGCCAAGTTGACTTGCTGTGGTGGGGCGTGGGCCAGGGGCGCCGCGGCCTGGGCCCGAACCGTCGCCGGCAGGCGTCCGGTAATTGCCAGGATCATGCTGACGTCATGGGGGGCAAGGTCCCAAAGGGTATCGCGCGGGTCGCCGCGGGCGATATGCAACCGCTTCGAGGCGATGTGGCGGATCTCACCCAACACCCCACTTCGGGCCATGTCGCACAACTCGAGAAAACCGGGGTGATAGAGAAGGATGTGCCCGGTCATGAGGATGCGCCCCTTGTCCCGGGCAAGGGCCGAAAGCGCGGCCCCGTCGCCGACGCTCATGGCCATAGGTTTTTCCACCAGCACGTGCTTGCCGGCGGCGAGCACCCGGGCGGCGATGTCGGCATGAGTGGCGTCCGGGGTGGCGATGACGATGCCGGCGATGGCGGGGTCGGCCAGGATGTCGTCCGGGCCGCGGGCGGGGACGTTCCCCGACTTGGCGGCAGCCGCGGCGGCACCCGGATTGTGATCATGCACCGCGCGCAAGGCGCCCAACGCCGCCAGCGTGCGCACGAGGTTGCTCCCCCATACGCCGCAGCCGATGACCGCGATCCCGGGAGGCACCTGCCCTAATTCCGCCATGGGAGGTTCCGACGCGCGGGTTATTTGCCGAACAAACCCTTGATCCCGTCGATTGCGCTCTTGGAGGCGCCACCGGCGCCCTTGATGAGCTCCTCGGCCTGCTTCTTGATGTCCCCAACATTGATTGCGGCTGCCGCCTTGGTGATGGACCCGGTGATCTCGTCCATCACTTTCGCCGCGGCCTCGCCCAAGCTGACGCCCTTGCCATCCTTGGAATCCTTGCCGATGTCCTTGAGGTGAATATCGGCAACGGGAACGGGAATCTTCTTGCCGCCCAAAATCCCGGCGGAAAGCGCGACCTTGACATTGCGGATATAGAGGTTGTCGATAATCACCTTGGGGCCGCCGCCCTCTTTGGCGGCCTTCTCCTTGCCGCCGCTCCCGCCCGAGGCCTGGGCCACGTTCCTCTGAATGGTCTGGAGGTTGGATCCACCGCTCCCCAGTTCATAAATGATATCGGGCGCATCGATGACGATTTCCTTGATGTGGATGGTTTCGCCCGTGAGGGAACCGAGATCCACCGTCATCTTGATCGCCCTAACCTTGAAAGCGTGGCTGGTTTTGAACCCCTTGGGATTGCCGACGAGGAAATCATTTATACTGATTTCCCCCGCAAACGGGGAAGCGTCCACGCCCCCCAGCGCGACCTCGGTCTTGGTGAACTTGGGACCGTAGGATTCCACCCCGGCCTTGACGATGGAACTGTAGTTCATCGAGAAGGTGATAAATACCGCGGTGATGATTGCGACCATGGCGAGCACGGCAAAGCCGATTATTTTCTTCATATTCATGGCGATCCGCCCTTTTCGTCCAATGAGGGGCCAACGTCTCCTAGGCCTTAATCTAGCGCATTTTCCGGCAAAATTGAACCATTTGGCCCGTTAGTGCACGAGTTTCGTTATAAGCGGGAGGCACGGCGCCGGGAGGCGCCAAAAGGTTGCGCTTCCCCGATGATGCCTTAGCAGTTTATCCTCACCCATTGATAACTGGCGAGGTTCATTGGCGGCCCATGAAACCGAGTCTTCAGGTCCGATATTCGCTGGCCGTGGTTTTTATCCTGACCGCCGTCGTGGGACTCATGGGCATAGCCCATCTCTATGGGTTCCGTTCCTTGATCAGTGCCTCGACCTTGGCCACCGCCAAGACCGTGATCGAGACCATCTATCAAGAGGAAAAGAAACAGGGCGAGAATCTGGCCTGGTTTCTGGCACGCATCCTGATGGATCCGGTTTCCCGTTCGCGGGCCCCGGCTATCGATGGTCTGATTGCCGCGGCGCTCGACCAGCCGGGCGTGGTTTACGTGGTGGTCCATGATGCCGAGGGGCGCGTCATTAACCGTGCCGGCTCCTGGTCAAAGCGCGCCCCCGATAGGGACGCCATCCCCGGCACGGGGCCGCGGGAGAAAGCCGGCGATTCGCCCCCGGCGCAAATCGCGCAAGCGCTTTCCGTGGGCAAAATCGTCTCCCGGGTCGATGGCTTGACCTTCCATATCACGGCGCCGATCATGGGTTCGGGGCGGCCGCTCGGCACCGTCACGGTCGGCACCTCGCTACAGGCCACGAAGACCGATGTCGCCAAGTTCGGCGGCTACATGGATGCGGTGGCGACGTCGAGCATGCGGTATTTCCTCGTGCTCTATATTGGTATTGCGATGATGATCGTCGTTATCGGGCTGGGCATCGGCATTGTCATGGTGCAGGATATGGCGCGTCCTATCCGGGCCCTCGGGCGCTATATGCGGCGGATCGGCACGGGGAGCTACGACGAGCCCCCGCCGTTCGAGCGCAGCGATGAATTGGGCGATCTCGCCCGGGAGCTGGGTCGCATGGCACAGAATTTGAAAAAGGTGGCTCAGGTCTCGAGACTGGCCACCCTTGGCGAATTGGCCGTGGGTGTCGCCCATGAACTGAATCAGCCGCTCAACACGATCCGTCTCGCCGCCGACAATGTTCTCTTGTCCCGGCGATCCGGTGGGGGTGATTCCGATTTCACCGAGAGCAAGCTCAGGCTGATATCGGAACAAGCCGCCAATATGGGCGACCGGATCCAGCGCATGTGCGTGGTCGGCCGGGCCGAAGGGGGCCGGACGATGATAGATGCGCGGGAATCGGTGCGTGACGCGGTTTCCCTGCTCGCCAGCCGGTTCGAAGACGAAGGCATCGAGATGAGCATCGATCTGCCCGATGACGCCGCCCTCGTTCTCGGCCGGCGCAACGAACTGGCCCAGGTCCTGATCAACCTGATCGCCAACGCGCGGGATGCCGTCCTCGAGGCCGCACAAGCCAGGGGAGACCCATCGGATGCCAGCCGTGGCCATATTTGGATCCGCATAGAATTGCGTCCCGAGGAGGTGATCATCGAGGTTGCCGACAACGGCAATGGCATCGACCCGGACCTGGTGGAGCGGATCTTCGATCCCTTCTTCACCACCAAGGAAGTGACCAAGGGCACCGGCCTCGGGCTTTCCATCAGCCTCGGCATCGTCGACGCCATGGGCGGCCGGCTCGGCGCCGCCAACAAGGACGGGGGCGCGGCCTTCACGGTGCACCTGCCGAAGGCCGATGGGGCCGCGTGAGGCCCGTGCATGAGGCGCGATTAAGGAAGTCGTAATTCCCAATTTGTAATTTGGCGGCGGGTCTGTAAAGATGCGGCCCGGCCCATCGCGGCCAATCCAGGCTATGGTTGATGATGAAAACGCCACCCAATGACCGAGACGACACCACCGGAGCGGGCAAAGTCTTGGTGGTCGACGACGACGGTCTGCAACGCGGGGAAATCGTCGATTTCCTGACCCGCCAGGGGATCGACGTGTCGGCGGCGGACAACGGCTTTGCCGCATTCCACGAAATCAAGAGTTCCCGTCCCCGGGTAGTGATCATGGATATGAAGATGCCTGGGCTCGACGGCCTTCAGGTGTCCCGGCTGGTAAAGAATCTGGAGCATCCGCCGCGGGTCATCTTAGTGTCCGGTTACCCGGAATACATCTATCGGGCCCATGCCGAGGATGCCGAAGTTTTCGCGGTGCTTGAGAAGCCCGTCCCCCTCGCGGCATTGGTGCGTTTCGTCAATGACGCACTGAAACAGCCGACCGACTGACCGAACGGCCGTCAGGAATCGTAAGTGACCAGCGTCCTGAACGGGACGCCGATGCGTTCTCGCCCGCCCAGGAAGGTCAGTTCGATGATGCAGGCCGCCCCGACCACGTCGGCCCCCTGGCGCCCGATCAGTTCGATGGCGGCGGCCAGCGTGCCGCCGGTGGCGAGAAGGTCGTCGAGCACCACGACGCGGTCGCCGGGCTTGACCGCGCCGTCTTGAATCTCGATGGCATCGCTTCCGTATTCCAGTGCGTATTCGTGGGAAACGGTGGCGCCCGGCAGCTTACCCCGCTTGCGGACCATGATGAAGCCGATGCCGAGATGCAGCGCCAGTGGTGCCGCCACCAGGAAGCCGCGGGATTCGATGCCGGCCAGCAGCTGGGGCCGGTAGGGCGCGATGGCATCGGCCAACCGTTCGATGGTGGCCTGCCAGGCCTCGGCATGGGCGAGCAATGTGGCGATGTCGTAAAACAGGATGCCGGGTTCGGGGAAATCGGGCACTTCGCCGATATGTTGCTTGAGATCCATGGGGTCTGGTCCTAGAGCATATTCCGGCCAAATGGAACCATTTGACCGGAAAATGGTCTAACCGCCGATGGAAAAAGGGGGGGGTGGAACAAAGTCCCGCCCCCAGTTTACTCAGGGCCTCATAGGGGACAATCCCGGCACCGGGCCGTCACTTGACCCGGTATTCAGCGGGAAGGAAGAACATGTGGTCCTGGGTCTCGCCCACCGTGGCATGGCATTCGGCGCAGAATTTCATCCGTGCCGAGCCCTTGCCGCTGGTCACGCCGAAGATGGAGCCATCGGGCATGATCATCGTGTACCGCCAATCACCGGAGGCCGGGCTGAAGCCCGAGGCCATCTTCTCCATCACGAAAAGCGGGCCGACGCCGACGGCGCCGGTCTTGGAAACCGAGAAGCTGTCCTTTGCGAGCACCGCGCCTTTGGGCATTTTCCCGGCATTTTCAAAGCCTGCGTATTTGCGCGCCGCGTCGTTGGCGTAATTGTTGACCAACCGCCCGCCATGGGTGGCGGAGGTATAGGCCACGCGGCTGTATCGGCGCCACTTGGCACTGGCCATCGCCGCGGAATGCCCAGACTTCCCATAGGCACGCTGGAGATCCGGGAGAATGCAATCGTAGGCCTTGGCGGATTCGGCCGAGGTCAGATTCACCGACCCGCCGGCGCCGCAAGGATTGCAGGGATTGCTTGCCGCGCAGGGGTTCTTGGCGGCACAGGGGTTGCACTTGGCCTTGGCCGCGCAGGGATTGCACTTGGCCTTCACCGCGCAGGGGTTCTTGGCGGCGCAGGGGTTGCACTTGGCCTTGGCCGCGCAGGGATTGCACTTGGCCTTGGCCGCACAGGGGTTCTTGGCGGCGCAGGGATTGCACTTGGCCTTAGCCGCGCAGGGGTTCTTGGCGGCGCAGGGATTGGCCTTCGCCAAGCGTGGAATGACGCAGCGGGACGATGCCACCGTCTTTACGCCCGCGCAGGGGTTGCAGGGATTGCACTTTGCCTTGGCGGCGCAGGGGTTGCACTTGGCCTTCACCGCGCAGGGATTGCACTTGGCCTTCACCGCGCAGGGGTTCTTGGCGGCGCAGGGATTGCACTTGGCCTTGGCCGCGCAGGGATTACATCGTCCCTTGGCCGCGCAGGGGTTGCAGGCCGCGACCTGGACGCCGCCCGGCACCGCCCGCGGAAGGGGGCTGCCGGTTGCCCGGCTTTGATTGGCGCCGTTGCCCATGCCGGCCCAGGAGTCCATTGCCGGAACCGGATTCGAGCCCGCCGATAGGCTGGCGAGCCCGATGCCGGCGCCTATGGCCAGGGGGATAACGGTGCCCGATAGTAATGAATTGCGGTATGATTTCATGAGCTTCATCCTCGCTGTTCCCATACTCATGTGTCACTTGCTTATTTTTGGGTGGAACGCCCGTAGGATCAAAGATTAGCTGGGGGCTCGAACCAGAAAAACTCAAACACGGTCACAATTCCGTGATGGGGCGCCGGTCTGCCGTGCCAACGGTGGCGTAGGGCGGGACGCGGCGCTAACTTAAGGGATGGGGGCGGGAACATGATTTTCCCGCCCGTTTGGGAAGGAATTTTTCTGTGCCGGTTGCGCCGACAACGATCGTCGAAGAAAGCACCTTCGCCCCCCGCTTGGCGGAAATGGGCCGCGATGTTCTTGAGGTCATGGTTGCGGCGGGCGAGGAAGTGATCGAGATCGAGCGAATTCTCGCCAAGACCGGGGACAACGTGGTTGGCGAACTCCTGAAGGGCCAGGGCACGTTCTACGAATGGAACCACTATCCCGATGGCGACGTTTACGATCCCGATACCGGCGGCCAGTTTTTCTACCATGCCCATCCCGCGGATGAGCGCATCGGTGAACACGGCCATTTCCACACTTTCTTGCGCCCGGCGGGCATGCCCGCCGGCGTGCGCCCGGCCACGGTGCCCGACCTGCAGTTGCCCAAGGACGAAAACGACGCTCTCAGCCATCTCATCGGCATTGCCATGGATTCGTGGGGCAAGGCGACCTGTCTGTTCACCACCAATCGCTGGGTGACCGGTGAGGTGTGGTATGGCGCCGAAGACGTCGTCGTCATGGCCGCGTTGTTTGAAATCGGTCATAGCCAGCCGTCATGGCCGGTCAATCGCTGGCTTAATGCCATATTCCGCCTTTACCTGCCGGAGATCACGGCGTTGGTGCGGGAGCGCGACACCACCGTGGGCGCCTGGGAAAAACAGCCCCTTCCGGTTGATGAAGAGACCGGCGCACCGGTCTCCTCGTTGTTTGAAAACAGGGAATTGGAAGTGACATCCTACTTGAATATCTCGGTGCCCGATCGGTTGGCTGCGGCGAGCTCGGCCCTCGAAGAGGCATGAGCGGCGATTCGCTGCGGGTCTTTGTCGCCGCGCTGGCACTGGCCTTAGTTTCCGGCGGTGGCGCGACGACGGCCGCGGAGGGTGGCGCGAAAGGCCACATTCCCCGCCTGGTGCGTGTCCCCGAGGGTGAATTCATCGTCGGTTCCTCCCGGGCCGAGCGTGAGCGGGCCTATCGACTGGACGAGGCGGCCTACGGGCATTCGGTGACTCGGCGCGACCGCTGGTACGAGAACGAACCGGCGCGGATGGCTCGGCGCACCGGGGCCTATGGCATCACCATTACCCCCATCACCAACGACCAGTACGCCGCTTTCATCGCCGCCACCGGGCATGCGGCTCCCGATGTGGATGCCGCCACCTGGAAGAGCTATGGCCTGATTCACCCATATGCCCGCACGCGCCGCCACGCTTGGGTAGCGGGGCGGCCGCCAAGCGGCCGGGGTCGCCATCCGGTGGTGATGGTCTCTCACGGCAACGCCCGGGCTTACGCGGACTGGCTCACGCGGGTGACCGGCAAGCGCTGGCGGTTGCCCAGGGAAGCGGAATGGGAAAAGGCGGCGCGAGGAACCAAGGGGGCGATGTTCCCTTGGGGCGGGGCTTTTGATGCCCGGCGGCTCAATAGCCACGACCAAGGTCCCTTCGACACCACGCCGGTGGGCCGGTTCCCCCAGGGGGCCAGCCCCTTTGGGCTCTTGGATGGGGCGGGCCAAGTCTTCGAATGGACGGCGACTGCCGCCCAGCCGGGCCGGTTCGTGGTCAAAGGCGGGTCGTGGGACGACAAGGGATGCGGAATCTGCCGCCCGGCGGCGCGACACGGGCGCCCCGCGGCGCTGCGTCACATCCTTATCGGTTTCCGCCTGGTGCGCGAGGAGTGAGCGCGGATAAACCAAGGGCCGGACAAGGGCCCGGCCCCATGACAAATCAAATCGGCGGCACCCTATTTGAGAGTTTTCAGATAGGCGATCACATTCGCCCGGTCCTTCTTGGACCGCAGCCCGGGAAACACCATGCGCGTGCCCTTGACTGCCTTGCGCGGCTTTTTCAGGTATTTATCGAGGGTTGCCTCATCCCAGGTCAGTTTCGACTTCTTCATGGCCTTGGAGAAACGGAAACCTTTGGCGGTGGCCGCCTTGCGTCCGACAACGCCGAAAAGGCTCGGCCCGATCTTGTTCTTGCCTTTCTTGACGGCGTGGCAAATCTTGCATTTCTTGAAGACCTTTTTACCCTTGGCCACGTCCCCCGCCGCCAATGCGCCGCCGCTTGAAATCATCATGCCGACCGCAAGGGCAGTAGCGAGAAAACCGATTTTCTTCATCTTCGTCATCTCCTTGAACGTACCATGATTGGGCGGCGTTTCCCAAAAGGCCTTGAAGGCCCGAGGGGACCGAGTGGTCGGCAACCGAAAAATCCAAGCCGCGCCACCTATTGCAATCGCGGCTGACCTATCATCTTCACCTGTGAAATGCAACAGCGGAAGGAGCGCTATGCCTTCTATCCCGGCGCTTTGAGGGTGGATCGTTAAGCATCTTTTAACCCCTTTGACCAATAATTGGCGGCGTTTACCAAACCGGCGCTCCGCCTTGGCGAGCAGTCTTGGGGGAATGTTCGATTCGCTGGTTGAATCCGTGAGGCACGATGATCGTGAGCTTGACCCAAAGAGACGTAGAACGGCTTCTGACCGACCCATCGGTTGATGCTCGTGCCGATACCGTACGCAAGATCGCGGAAGATTTTCAGGACCAATCTTTCAGCCCCGAGCAGCGCGAAATGGCGCTACAAATTTTCGAAATCATGACCAAGGATGCGGAAATTCGTGTCCGCATGGCGCTTTCGGAGCATCTCAAGGAATGCCCCGACATTCCCCGTGACATCGCCATGGCCCTGGCCCAGGACGTGGATGCCGTGGCGGTGCCGTTCCTAGAATTCAGCGAAGCCCTTTCCGACGCGGATTTGATCGAGATCATCCGCTCCGTGGGGGATGTCAAGCAATGTGCCGTCGCGCGCCGCCCGTCGGTGTCTAGCGAACTTGCCGAGTCCCTGGTCGAACAGGGCAGCGAGCGGGTCGTGACGACCCTCATGAACAATGAAGGCGCGACCGTGACCGAAGAGACCCTGGACCTGGCATTGGACCGTTACGCCCAATCCGAAGCCGTATCGGGCGCGGTCACACGCCGTCCCGGACTCCCGGTCCACATCGCCGAGCGGCTGGTCAACCAAGTCTCGGAGAGCCTCGAGCGTCATCTCGCCAACCGCCAGAGCCTGTCCCCCGACCTCACGTCCGATCTGATTTTGCAGGTCCGTGAACGCGCGACGCTCGGCCTTATCGATCCGCGCTTCGGCATCGGTGACGCCGAACAGCTGGTGCGATCCCTCGAGGAGAACGGACGGCTGACCGGATCAATCATCCTCAGGGCGTTGTGTTTCGGGGATATCGGTTTTTTCGAGGCCGCCCTTGCCCGCCTCGCCCGGGTTCCCCTCGCCAATGCCCGAATTCTTGTGCATGACGCGAACCGCCGCGGCATTGAGGGATTATGGGACAAGGCGGGAATGCCCAAGGCCCTGTTCCCGGCCGTGGTGGTCGGCATAGAGATCGTCGCGGAGATGGGCTACGACGGCGAAGCCCATGACCGCGAACGCTTCCGTCGCCGGATGCTGGAACGCGTGCTCACCCAATGCGAGGGCACCGACCCGAGCAAGCCGCGGATCGACCCGGAAAATCTGGAATACCTGCTTCGGAAACTGGGTGATCTTTCCGGCGAGGATACCCTGCGTCGCGCCGTCAACTAGGCCCCTATAAAATGTTTTCAGCGGGCCGCTCACGGCTTCGCCGCGCTTGCCATTTCTTTCTCTCCAATCCCCGTCTCGACCTTGTCCGCATGCGGAGCGGGCGATAGACTCGCGCGCCTTACAAGGACGGTGAGCGTCACGGCAACGCGGGGGTTTCATGAGCGACCATCAACCTGGCGGCAGCATCTCGGGAAACGGTGTGGGCGGGCCCATGGTCCGGGCCGTCGCGTTTATCGGTGAAGGGCGCATGGACGAAGCAAAGGCGATTTGCG
>JAPUGG010000230.1 GCA_027292975.1 Alphaproteobacteria bacterium
ACGTCCAGGCCCGAGGCGTACATGTGGTGCGCCCAGACGATGAAACCGATGAAGCCGATCGCCACCATGGCGTAGGCCATGCCGAGATAACCGAACACCGGCTTGCGCGAGAAGGTGGAGACCACCTGGGAGATGATGCCGAAGCCGGGCAGGATCAGGATGTAGACCTCGGGGTGCCCGAAGAACCAGAACAAGTGCTGGTAGAGCACCGGATCGCCGCCTCCGGCGGCATCGAAGAACGCGGTGCCGAAATTGCGGTCGGTCAGCAGCATGGTGATGGCGCCCGCCAGCACCGGCATCGCCAGCAGAATCAGGAAGGCGGTCACCAGCACCGACCAGACATAGAGCGGCATCTTATGGAGCGTCATGCCCGGCGCCCGCATGTTGAAGATGGTGGTGATGAAGTTGATGGCGCCGAGGATCGACGACGCACCGGCCAGATGGAGGGCGAGGATCGCCATGTCCACCGCGGCGCCCGGGGAGCCCACGGTGGACAGCGGCGCATAGACGGTCCAGCCGACCCCGGGGCCGCCGTCGACGAAGATCGAGCCCATCAGCAGCAGCGCCGAGGGGATCAGCAACCAGAAGCTGATGTTGTTCATGCGCGGGAAGGCCATGTCCGGCGCGCCGATCATCAGCGGCACGAACCAGTTGCCGAAGCCGCCGATCAACGCCGGCATGACCATGAAAAACACCATGATCAGGCCGTGACCGGTGATCAGCACATTGAACACCTGATTGGGCTCGCCCAGGAAAAACAGCCATCCCATGACCTGGGTGCCCGGCGCCGCCAATTCCATGCGGACCAACACCGAAAACAGAGCGCCGACAAGCCCGAAGACGATCGAGAAGATCAGGTACATGGTGCCGATGTCTTTGTGGTTGGTGGAGAAAAGCCACCGGGTGATCCCCCGGGGCTTGTGTTCGATGGCGTGGCTTGCCGTTGATCGTTCGGTTATGGTGGACACGTAGAGAACCTTTATTCGTTACCTGCCGGGCACCGCGCCGTCGGCAAATGCTAGTTCCGGCGATGGGCGGTCGGGGGCCCGTTGGGCCTTGAACTTGACCTTGGCCCGGGCCACCCATTTCGCGAATTCGGCCTTGGACACCGCCTCCACCGCGATCGGCATGAAACCGTGGTTGATGCCGCAAAGCTCCGAACACTGGCCGTAATAGACGCCGGGCTTGGTGACCCGCATCCAGGTTTCGCTCATGCGGCCGGGGACGGTGTCGATCTTCACGCCAAAGGCCGGCACCGCCCAGGAGTGGAGCACCGAATTGGAGGTCAGCAGGACACGGATGTCGGTGTCCACCGGCACCACCACCCGATTGTCCACTTCCAACAGGCGCAACTGTCCAGGCTTTAGTTGGTCGTCGGGAATGATCAGGCTGTCGAAGGCGATCCTGCCGTGATCGGGATAAACGTAGGACCAGTACCACTGGCTGCCGACAACCTTAAGGGTCATCCCCGGCGTCGTCGTCTTGTCCATGTAGTAAAGCAGCCTGAACGACGGGATGGCGATGACCACCAGGATCATGATCGGTACCACCGTCCACATCACCTCGAGAACGGTGTGGTGGGTGGTCTTGGACGGCACCGGGTTGGCCTTTTCGTTGAACCGCACGACCACATAAACAAGCAGAGCCGTCACCAAGAGCATGATGACGGTGATGATCACCAGCAACAGGTCGTGGAAACCGTCGATCCGTTCCATGACCGGCGTGGCGGCTTCCTGGAAACCCAATTGCCAGGGTTGGGGGGCTTGCGCCAGGGCCGGCGCGGTCCAGCCGCACCAAGCCGGCACCCCCGCCCCCAAGACCGAGACGGTGCTAATTTTCCCTGCTGATCGCATGCACGGCATCCCGTTCAGGTGGCGGGGGAAAGGAAACCAACGAACAAGTGATATACCCCTTTGGCGTGGGCAAAGTAAACCAAGGCGATGGGCTTCCGAGGCCTCGAGGGAGGGGGTCCCGCTCGGCCAAAATCACAGCCTTGGCGGTTCCACGCCGGGATCGTCATCGGTGCCCCATGGAGGGCCGGAAAATGGTATCATGGGTGACACCTAATCGCGTTCAATGCGGAGACATCCATGACCAACCAGTCCATTGCCGACGACCTGTTCTTCACGCGGACCGACCTCACCGAGCAGGGCGCCCAGGCGGCGCTCGAGCGGGCGGGCGCGGGCGCCGACGATTGCGAGTTGTTTTTGGAGTATTCGGTGTCGGAAAGCTTTTCCTTCGACGACGGGCGGCTCAGGGCGGCCAGTTCGGATACCACCCAGGGGTTCGGGCTGCGCGCCATCGTCGATGAGGCGACCGGCTACGCCCATGGCTCGGAGTTGTCCGATGCGGCCCTCGCCCGGGCCGCCGATACGGTGTCATCGGTGACACGAGGCTATGACGGCAGCTTCCAGGAATCGCCGCCCGGCACCAACCGGGTGCTCTACGAGGACATTAATCCGCTGGCCGAAACCCCGTTCACGGCCAAGACCAAGCTGTTGGCGGATATCGACGCCTATCTGCGCGGCAAGGACGACCGCGTCCGCCAGGTCATGGCGTCGCTTGCGGGCGAATGGCGGGTGATCGAGATCATCCGCCCCGGCGGCGAACGGGTGGCCGATATCAGGCCGCTGGTGCGCCTCAACATCGCCGTGATGGTGGGTGCCGGCGACCATCAGGAAACCGGGTCTCACGGAACCGGCGGGCGGGTGGGGTATGCGACCTTCATCGCCCCCGATGCTTGGGCCGCAAGCGCCGACGAGGCCCTGCGCCAGGCCCTGGTGAAGCTCGATGCGGTGCCGGCGCCGGCCGGCGAGATGGAAGTGGTGCTGGGTCCGGGATGGCCGGGGATCCTGCTGCACGAGGCGGTGGGGCACGGGCTCGAAGGCGACTTCAACCGCAAGAAGACGTCGGTCTTCGCCGGGCTCATGGGCCAGCGCGTGGCGTCGCCCGACGTCACCGTCATCGACGACGGCACCATGGAAGACCGCCGCGGATCGCTGACCGTGGACGACGAAGGCACGCCGGGTTCGGCGACCACCCTGATCGAGAACGGCATCCTCGTCGGCCTGATGCAGGACCGCATGAACGCGCGGCTCATGGGGGTGGCGCCGACCGGCAATGGCCGGCGCCAGGATTTCGCCCATAAGCCCATGCCGCGCATGACCAACACCTTCATGCTGAACGGCGATAAAACCCATGAGGAGATTCTCGCCAGCGTCAAGAACGGCCTTTATGCGGCCAATTTCGGCGGCGGGCAGGTGGATATCACCTCGGGCAAGTTCGTGTTCTCGGCATCGGAAGCTTACCTGGTGGAAAATGGCAAGATCGGCCCCGCCGTCAGGGGCGCGACGCTGATCGGCAACGGCGCCGACGCGCTCACCCGGATCACCATGGTGGGCGACGACATGGCGCTCGATTCCGGCGTCGGCACCTGCGGCAAGGACGGCCAGAGCGTGCCCGTCGGTGTCGGCCAACCGACCCTCAAGATATCCGCCCTCACCGTCGGCGGCACCGCCGCCTGAGGCGGGCCAGAGCACGAGCCCGCCATGGCATCCCCTTGGGGCCGCGGGCCGTCATCCTGGATCTGGTTCGCCATCTTCGCCGGGGGGCTGACCGCCATGGTGTTGTGGCTGGCGGCCGAGCGCGGCGGTCTGCCCGACGACGCCGCGGGTGGCAGCCGCATCATCCAGGGCATCGTGCTCGCGGCGGTGATCGCCGCCGGCCTGGTCCATGGCCGGCGCATCGGTTTCAAGGGCGCGCTCGGCGCCGGGTTCGCCTGGATCGCCATCGGCGCGGCCCTGGTGCTGGGCTACAGCTATCGCTTCGAAGGTCTCCGCGCCTGGCAGCGCATCGCCGGCGAAATCGTACCCGCCGCCACCATGCGCGCCGGCCCGCGTTCCTTCGCCGTCCGCCGCGCCGCCGACGGACATTTCTATATCCGCGCCGAGGTCAACGGCACGTCCATCCGTTTCCTGGTGGATACCGGCGCCAGCACCACGGTTCTCGGCCCCAGGGACGCGGCGCGCGTCGGCATCGACCCGGCGCGCCTTTCCTTCACCCAGCGCTTCCGGACCGCCAATGGAATCGTCCGGGGCGCGCCGGTGATCCTGGCGCGGTTCAAAATCGGTCCGGTCCGCTTTCGCGATGTGCGCGCCTCGGTCAACGAGGTGCCCTTGGGGGGGCCGCTGCTCGGCATTTCCACCTTGAAATTGTTCAAGAGCTGGAAGGTCGAGGACGACCGCCTGACCCTGAGCTACTGAGGGGCGCGGTGGGCGTCCGCAATCGCCTTAACCGGCTTTTCAATGCGCCCGGCCTCTTGTCCGCATCTGACGAAGAATGGACGTTAACTTCATGTCCGCTTTTGACCCAAAGCGGACGTAAGCTCCCCTGTCAAAATAGTCCAATCGGGTATCTAATTCAGTCGTGGTTGTCCAACGGGAGGAGGCGGCTATGCTCAGACCAAACTACCTTAGGCTTGGTGCTGGCGTTGCTGGTGGCTCTGCCCGCGATGGCGCAGGACTTTGAGAAGGGGGCGGCTGCCTACAAGCGTGGTGACTATGCTGCCGCGCTCAAGGAATTGCGCCCGCTAGCCCTGCAGGGACTTGCAAAAGCCCAAAACAGACTTGGGTTTATGTACGACAAGGGCCAAGGCGTTCGTAAGAAGTACGGCAAGGCGGTGAAGTGGTATCGTAAAGCTGCCGAACAGGGATTGGCAATGGCCCAAAACAACCTCGGCTACATTTACGCTGATGGAGGAGGTCGCCGGAGGAACTTTGTTTTGGGGCATATGTGGTGGTCCCTGGCAGCAGCGAAGGGCGAAAGGCGAGCAGTTAATAGTTTGCCTATCCTGGAAAGGTACATGACCCCCGCCCAAATCGCCGAAGCACAGAAACTGGCGCGGGAATGGCGGACAAAACATATGAAGAAATGAGCGGATGGACCGCAAAGCAATAGGTGTGCTGCTTGTCATTGGCGCGGCTATCTTGTTTTTCAATTCGGTCAGGGAGCGACGGCAAGGACAGGCTAGCTTCTTCAGCGGCTTCTTTATGGGCGGTGTCTCTGTTGTCCTCCTTGTTGTGGGCTTAACGCTTCTCTCTAGTTAGGCGGAGCGAGGCAACCCTTATGTCCGCTTATGGCTAAAAGCGGACATGAGGTTAACGGCGGGATGAAGGCCCCTTGGACCGACGAAGTCCAAGGAACGAGAAGAACGAATTTTACCAACTTACTTTCGAGACTCGGCGATCAAGTCTCTTAGCGTGAAAAAGAATCTGAGGATTTGACGCGATATGCCGATCAACTCCTTTCGCCGCCGTACCGCTTCCTTCACATCTTTGGATACGTCCTCCCGACCTCTAACTTTCCGTGCGATGGTTTCTTTCTGGGTGAAATAACCCAACGTAGACCGGACGAGAGAAAGCCTCCGGCCATAGTAGAGGCGCATCTGAACGTCTATCATTCTCCGGTCATCAAGTTTGCGATATTTGGCATTCCAAATACCCTCCGTTCTTTTGCAGCGTTTTTCCCACGCGTCGTACAGACTTCTTCGTCCAAGGGTTGGCCTATCCAGTTCGCACAAGAGAGTGATCTCCAGCAGCGCAATGCGTTCGCCCGCCGGGAATTGACGGATATCGTTGACAAGTTTTGTCCTGATCGCGGCATCCCCCGGCTTTTCACCCAAAAACGGAATCGAGGATGTTTTTGCGGGGTCAGCTGCCGCAGGAGTGACAGAAGCTGCGGCGACGAACAAGGCGGCTAAACAAAACCGAAATGAATTCACTGTCGCCTCCGGCATTGTCACGTTAACGGGACTGGCCTGCCGCCATTCATCGGTCCGGTGTCCATGTTAGTCCAAATTCCTGTTGGTGGAATAGCCGCTCCGGCTGAAGCCCCAATGTCCGCTT
>JAPUGG010000231.1 GCA_027292975.1 Alphaproteobacteria bacterium
CGATGCCCGGCATCAGGGCGCGGAGATCGGCGTGCCACAGCGGCGCGCATTCGGGCCGGGGCGGGGCGTCGCCCGAGCGGCCCTTGCCGGGATAGCAGAACCCGGTGGGGACGATGGCGATGCGGGTCTCGTCGTAGAACATCTCGCGGCCGATACCAAGCCAGGCCCTGAGGGTGTCGCCCGACGGGTCATTGAAGGGAATGCCGGTTTGGTGCACCCGGGTGCCCGGGGCTTGGCCGACGATCATCAGCTTCGCCGTCGCCGAGGCTTGCAGGACCGGACGCGGCCCCAGGGGCAAATGCGCGGCACAAACGCGGCAATCGCGCACCCGGGCGAGCAACCGGTCGAGCGCCGCGGCGGCCGGGCGCGCCGCGGTCATGGTCCCGGGCCGGGCTTCGGTCATTTCGGCAACTCGGCCAACAGCCGCCCATAACCCTCACGCGGTTGGCGGATCGACAAGGTCTTCTGGATTTCCCAGCAATCCGCCGTCGAGGAGATCACCACCGGGACGCCGAGGTCGCGTTCGAGCAACTCGATGATCGGCGTCACCCGCCAGCCGCCGCCCTGGATATAGATGCCGTCGGCGCCGCGGCTGGCCAGGAACATCTTCTTGATGTGCGCGTAGACCTCTTCGGGGGTGATCTGCCCGACCCGGTCGAAGGGCACGTCAATGGGCCGCATGGCGGCGATCTGGAATCCCGCCTCGCGCATGTATTTGACGACGATGCGGCTCTGCAGCGCCGAATAGCTGGCCCCCACGAACTTGCGGATCCCCATGGCGCGTAGCGCGTTCACATGGGTCATGCCCTGGGAGAAGATGGTCGTCTTGTACTTGCGCTCCCAGCTCCTGACCAGCTTGGCTTCGCCCTTATAGCCCTGAAGCATGAACGGCGGGGCGCCGGAACAAACGATCATGTCGACCCCGTCGGCCGCCAGTTCCCGGACCTTTTCCTCGTATTTTGGGATCGCCGCCTTGAATTCCTTCAACGTGCCGGCCCGGATATCGAGAAGAAAAGGCACCAGGCCGACGCCGTCCGGCAGCATGCGAATCAATTCTTCGAGCGATCCCGGCCGCCGCGTCGGCTTGACCAGGCCGACGACGCCGCGCCAAGTTGTATAGGCCATGTTCCCCATCCTCTCCCGTTGAGCCCCGGCCGGTGCGCGGGCCTTCGCGGGGCCAACGCGAGACTGTGGCGGCGGCACCGTGTTGCCTCACCACTATGTAGCTGGTGCGGGTTCTGCCCGGTAAGCCGCTAAAAATAAGGGGTTTAGCAAATAGGCCCAAGCCCTTTTTCTGTCATAGGTGCGCTTTAGGTGCGGTTACCACCGCCGTGACCACCCTATCCCTTAATCGCCTTCGGGGGTTAGAAAGTGGGGGGACGAAGCCCCCTGAGTGTGCCCTGACGCCGTTATCAAAATGTCCGCTTATAGTCATAAGCGGACATAAGGGCCCGGCTCATTCGAACGTTATTGGATGGCCAACATTCAGACGGTGATAGCGTTTTCGAATTCGGCCAGTCCTATGGAGACGAATTCGCTCTTCTTGCCGACGGCTTCTTCGGATTCCCGCTGGCCCCACTCCCACGCCACCCGGAAGATTGTCTGATCGGCCAGGTCCTCGTAAGATTCCATCATCTTGTCGATCTCACGCGTCTCGAGTATTGCTGTCTCCTTCAGCACCGAACGCAGGTAATCGAGATAGCGCGGGCGCATCGACAGGCTCAAATTGGACCAATGGTCCACCACGCCCGTAACGTAGCCAAGCAAATAGAGCTTCTGATCGACGGTCGAGCCGAAATCCCGTGGCGCTTGAGCCTGCGCCGCCAACACGAATTCCGACATTTTGCGTAGGGTGTCGTCGGTTTTACTAGTTAATTCAATGTGTTGTTCTTGCCCGCGTGCTTCTTCCTCGATCACTGCCTTCCTAACCGCCCCGAGTGCCTGATCCCTCCGATATTCGTTGCTCCAGGTTGAGGTGGGTCTCGCCCAGTAGTGAATACGCGTCAATATGTAGTCAAGGGCGCTTGTCTTGAGGAGGTAATCGTTGCCGCCGGCCTGCATACCATCTTCAAGCTTGTTCAATTCGTCGGCCGCGGTGAGAAAGATGATCGGAAGGCTGGATCCCAGCTGCTTGCGGACCTGGCGGCACGTTTCGATGCCATCCATCTCCGGCATCATGATGTCGAGAATCAGGACCTTAGGTTTAAAAGATTGAAGCAGGTGGAGGGCGTCGCGACCGTTATTCGCGGTGACAACGGTAAAACCACTCGATTCCAGGAAATCGGAATAGAGTTTCCTCAGGATAGCATTGTCTTCGGCAATGATAAGCAGACCGTTGCTCATGGCCTTCACCGTACAGATTGCAGCACGATTTGATCAATTTCCCGACTTATAAACTTTAGATATTAAAAACTTTTTAAATAAATGCGTGGTTTCCATCTCGAGTTAATGGTTGGTTTTTATAACGCCTTCAATAATTAGGCGGGCCCCCTAGGCCGTTGCTGTACATTAATACCGAGGCCGGATTGGACTTTAGCGTATCCCTTACCGGCTAGAGGGCGCCATTCCTTCAAAGCGGGGACGTAGTCGCCTTTCTTCGCAGCAGCTAACCCTTTCTTCTATGGGCATTATGGGAGCTGAAACTTGCCGGAACGGGAAGTTCTTATGGCCGCTTTGGGTCATAAGCGGACATAAGGTTAACGGAATTTAGCGCCCTTGGGGCGGCGAAAAAAGGCGGCCGTGTAGCCCCCTTAGTACCCTTGTCAACGGGTCTATCAGTTCTCGTTTGCCCTTCGCTCGAAGCATCCCAAGAGTGTTTCCACCGTTCGGGGTTGCCTCACCATAGCGTCATTTCCCCGGCCGCCGGAACCCTGGTAACTTGGCCGATCCGCCCATGGGCGGGCTTGGATCACAAAGACAAGGCATAGGGGAGAACCGTGGTGGCAGACAGGGTTGGACGTATCGGCGTCGGCGACATGGGCCAGGGACTGCTCGCGCGCCTGATCAA
>JAPUGG010000232.1 GCA_027292975.1 Alphaproteobacteria bacterium
GGTCGCGGTCATGACCCAGGGCGAGATCGTCGAGCAGGCGCCGACCGAGGACATCTTCGAGAACCCGCAGCACGAATACACCCAGCGCTTGCTCGCCGCCCAGCCCAAGGGCGACCCGATCAAGGCGCCGCCGGACGCGCCCATCGTCATGGCCGGCGCCGAGATCAAGGTCCACTTCCCGATCCGGAAGGGCTTGCTCAAACGCACGGTCGATTATGTGCGCGCGGTCGACGGTATCTCGCTCAACGTGCGCGAGGGCCACACCGTGGGCGTGGTCGGCGAAAGCGGTTCGGGCAAGACCACTCTGGGTCTCGCGCTATTGCGGCTGATTTCCAGCGTCGGCGAGATCCGTTACCAGGGCACCGCCATCCACGGCCTGGGCGCCCAGCAGCTGCGCCCCCTGCGGCGCGAAATGCAGGTCGTGTTCCAGGACCCCTACGGCTCGCTCAGCCCGCGGCTCTCGATCGGCCAGATCGTCGAGGAGGGGCTCAAGGTCCACAATCTGGGCGGCACCCGCGAGGAACGCGAGGCACTAATCGTGGCCGCGCTCGAAGAGGTCGGCCTCGACCCCGAAAGCCGGCACCGCTACCCGCACGAGTTCTCCGGCGGTCAACGCCAACGCGTCGCCATCGCCCGCGCCATGGTACTCAAACCCAAATTCCTGGTGCTCGACGAGCCGACCTCGGCACTCGACATGTCGGTCCAGGCCCAGATCGTCGACCTGCTGCGCGAACTCCAAGACCACCACAACCTCGCCTACCTGTTCATCAGCCACGACCTCAAGGTCGTGCGCACCCTCGCCGACGAAGTCATCGTCATGCGCGACGGCAAGGTGGTCGAACACGGCCCCGCCCAGCAGATCTTCGAGGCCCCCCGAGAGCCCTACACCCAGGCGCTCATGAAAGCCGCCTTCGACCTCGAAGCCGTCGAAGGCGACGTGGTGCGGATGTAGGCCGGGACATCCAACTGATGTAAGCTGGGACATCCCACTATTGTCATCGCTGGGCTCGACCCGGCAATCTAGAAGCCGCGCCAAACAGACCGGACCCTCGGATCAAGCTCGAGGGTGACAGAGAAAACGTTACCAAAGAGGCACCATGGCACTTCTGTTCAAGTCCGATATCGACCGCGGCGATTCTTGGCGGCGGGTGTTGCTGGAGCTCGAGCCCGGGCTCGATCTGCGCGAATGGCCCGAGATCGGCGATCCCAACGACATCGAATACGCGCTGGTGTGGAAGCCGCCCCAGGGCGAGCTCAAGACCTATCCGAACCTCAAGGCAATCTTCTCGCTCGGCGCCGGCATCGATCACTTGGCCTCGGACCCGGAGTTGCCCAAGGACGTGCCCGTCGTGCGCATGGTCGAACCGGGTTTGACCGCGGGCATGACCGAGTTCGTGATCATGTCCGTGCTCTACCATCACCGCTTCATGCTCGACTACGCCGCCCAGGCGCGCGCGCACCAGTGGCGCGAGATCGACCAGGTGCCGGCCTGGGAGCGGCGGGTCGGGATCATGGGCCTGGGCGTGCTCGGCGGCGACGCGGCCGAGGCGCTGGTGGGCTTGCGCTTCGACGTGGCCGGCTGGAGCGGCAGTCCCAAGAACCTGCCCGGGGTCACGAGCTTCCACGGCGCGGATGGTTTCCTGCCGTTCCTCAACCGCAGCGATATCCTGGTCTGCCTGTTGCCGCTGACGCCCGAGACTGAGGGCATCCTCGACGCCAGCGCCTTCGCCGCCCTGCCCAGCGGCGCCGCGCTGATCAATGCCGCGCGCGGCGGCCATGTGGTCGAGGCCGACCTGCTCGCCGCGCTCGACTCGGGGGCGCTTGGGGCCGCCACCCTCGACGTGTTCGACACGGAACCCCTGCCCCAGGGCCATCCGTTCTGGGCCCACCCACGGGTCAGGGTGACGCCCCATGTGGCGGCCATCACCTATGGCGATACCACCGCCCGGGAAATCGCCTTGAATATCAAGCGCTTTCGGGCGGGCGCGCCCATGAGCGGCTTGGTCGACCGCCGCCGGCACTACTAGGGCACTTTCCGGCCAAATGGTTCAATTTGGCAGGAATTTGCCCTAAGCCATGCCCCGGGGTCGGGGCAGGGCTGCGATTTCAGCGCAGGACATTGTTAAATTCTTGATTAAATCTTAACGAATTGACCATAGCGTCAGACAGGTTGGATAAGGGAAGGTGCGCCCAGTGGGCCCGGATTTTCCCGCAAACCGCCCGAAAGCCCCAACAATGGGGCCCCCGGGCATAATCGAAGGAACAGGGATGGTTTTTTCAATAGGGAGGCGAAATGGCCTTTAGTACCGCGTAAATCCACCTGTCAGCGGCATCGGCGGCAGGCGGATCGGAAGAGAGGATGCCATGAAGAAAAGCCTGTTGCTCATCCTGTTGCCCCTCATACTGGCGGCCCTGCCGCGCGCCTATGGTGCCGAGGTCCGGGCCTGCCTCGACCGATCCGTGATGGTTGACACCCTGATCACCGAATACGGTGAGCAGCTCGCCGAAGTCCGTGAAATCAAGGGCACGGGACTGCTCGAGTTCCACGTCTCGGCCAAGGAGGGGACCTGGACGGCGCTGCTGACCAATGGAGCCGGGGTGTCGTGCGTGCTCGCCGTAGGCGAAGGCATCGATCCGGCCGAGACCGAGGCCTCGCCGGTCGGTTACCCGATCTAACCCGCCCCTCGCTTGTTTAGGGCGCGCCGCGAAAGTGCCCAAATTTCCTTCTCGATCAAGGCGAACACCGCCCCCATGCCCTGGGCTTCACCGCCTTGGGGCGGCCCGGCCGCCCGGCTTCGTTCCAGCCTGCCGTCGCCCGCCACCAGGCTTGAGGTAAGGGCAAATCTCGTGCCCCTTGCGCCGGCGGGCGGCCTCGTGGTTCAGTGGTTCCGGTCCCACGCCCCTTCCAAGGAACCGCCCGCCATGGCCGGTCTCACCCTTGCCCTCGCCAATAAGGCTTATTCGTCGTGGTCGCTGCGCGGCTGGCTTGCCCTGAAAATGACCGGCGCCGCATTCGACGAGGTGGTGATCCCCATGCGCCAGGCCGACACCAGGGTGCAGATCCTCAAATACTCCCCATCGGGCCTGATGCCGGCGCTGATCGACGGGGAGGTGGTGGTCTGGGAGTCCCTCGCCATCATCGAATACCTGGCGGAAAAGTTCCCCCATGCGGGGCTGTGGCCCACCGATGCGGCCGCCCGGGCACATGCGCGGGCCGCGGCCAGTGAAATGCACGGCGGATTCCTGGCCTTGCGCCGCGCCATGCCCATGAACATGCGGCGCGCCTTCCCCGACGCGCGCATCGATGACGATGTCGGCGCCGAGGTTAACCGCATCCAGGCGATCTGGCGCGAAGCCCGACGCAGGTTCGCCGGCGCCTCGGGCGAAGGGCCCTTTCTGATGGGCGCGTTTTCCGCCATCGACGCCATGTTCGCGCCGGTGGCGAGCCGCTTCACCAGCTATCCGGTCGACCTCGAATCCCAGGCCCAGGCCTATGTGGACGCGGTGCTGGCCCACCCCCCCATGGTCCAATGGCGCGATGCGGCACGGGCGGAGCCCTGGATGATCGCCGAATACGAGGATGACGGCGGCGCCTAATTTCGCGGCGGCTTGGGGAATCCTAAGTTTAGGACTTGGGCGCGGGCTTGGCCGGAGTTTGGGGTTTCGCCTTGGGCACGGGTTCCGCCTTGGACGTGGGTTTCGCCATCAGGCCCTTCTCCCGATAGAACCGCTGGGCGCCCTCATGGAGGGGGATCGCCACCCCCTTCAGCGCGTTCTTAAGCCGTATCCGGCGCACCGGCGGCGGCCCTTGGTCGAGGATCAAACGGCTGGTTGGGTGCCAGAGCGCCCGGGTGATCCCATAGACGAGGTCGGCGTCGACCTTGTCGGAAACCGTCCAAAGCGCCCCCACGGCGAGGGTCCGGGTCTCCTCCATACGATCGTAGACCGACGCGGGAACGATCACCGGGGCGAGGAACGGATCGGCCTTCCTGATCGCCGCCGCCGGCTCTCCGGAGATCGGCAACAACCGCAGCGGAACATCTCGGGCAAGCCGGGCGATGGACGGCGCGGGGAAACCGCCGACGAAAAAAAAGGCGTCGATGCTGCCGGCCCCAAGCCGGTCGACCGCGGGCCCCACCTGGGAATTCCGCTGCCTCAAGGATTTCGCATCGATGCCATACTCCTTGAGCACCAGATTGGCGATGGCCCGGGTCCCCGACCCCTTGAGATCGAGGGAAACCCTTTTCCTCCTCAAATCCCGGATGGCGCGAATGCGGGACTTCTTGCGCACCACCACATGGACCGCCTCGGGGTAGAGGTTGGCGATGGCACGAAGACCGGGAACCGCTTTCGCGCCCGAGAAGAGGCCCACGCCCTTTACTGCGAAATAGGCGATATCGGCCTGGACCAGCGCGGATTCTATCCTTCCTGCGGCGATCTGGCGGACATTGGCCACCGAGCCCCTGGATGCCTGGGCCACGGCGACCAGCCCGGGCACGCCACAGGACCCACCCTGGCCGCACAAGGAAGCGCCGGGGGGATGGGAAATGGCGCTGGCGATCAAGCCGCCGACGGGGAAATAGACGCCGGATATGGAACCGGTCCCGATGCGGAGAAATTTCATATCCTGGGCCGCCGCGGGAAGGGACAGCACGGCGGCGGCGGCCAGGGCCGCCACGGGTACGAGGTTGGGGCTCAAATGTCGGTTCATCGCTTCGGCACCTTGGATTCAGGCGGCCAAGAGTCTCCCTACCCGATTGCCGCATCCAGGTAAAGGGAACAACGCCTGGTGGAAACCTTATTTTGAGGGTAGCCCGCGCCTGTTCGGCCCTGAACCACTGGGCGGAGTGGCACGCCGGAACCGAATTTCCGCCCCCGGCCTTGGCCTCGCGCGCCCTTTGTGGCAAACATGGACCGCCCCGCGCCATCGTCCCGCGCCGATCTTGAAAGAAAGACATGACCACCGCCGAGACCGAGACCAATGAGGGCCCCCACGACTTCATTCGCGCCACCGTTCGCGACGATCTCGACGCGGGCCGGGTGCAAACGGTGGTGACCCGTTTCCCACCGGAGCCCAACGGCTATCTCCATATCGGCCACGCCAAGTCCATCTGCCTCAATTTCGGCATCGCCCAGGAGTTGGGCGGGCGCTGCCATCTGCGCTTCGACGACACCAATCCCGCCAAGGAAGAAGAGGAATTCATCGAGGCCATCAAGGCGGACGTGGGTTGGCTGGGCTTCGATTGGGGGGAACACCTCCACCATGCCTCGGACCATTTCGAGCAACTCTACCGCTGGGCCGAACATTTGATCGCGGCAGGCGATGCCTACGTGGACGATCAAAGCGCCGAGGAGATCCGCGAAAACCGGGGCACCTTGACCGAGCCCGGCCGCGCCAGCCCCTTTCGCGAACGCGGGCCTGAGGAAAACCTGGCGCTGTTCCGGGGTATGCGCGCGGGCGAATTCGCCGACGCCACCCGCGTGCTCCGCGCCAAGATCGACATGGCGTCGGGCAATATGAACCTGCGCGACCCGGTCCTCTACCGTATTCTCCGCGCCACCCATCCCAGGACCGGCGAAAATTGGTGCATCTATCCGACCTACGATTTCGCCCATGGCCAGTCCGATGCCATCGAGGGCGTCACCCATTCGCTGTGCACGCTGGAGTTCGAGGATCACCGGCCCTTGTACGAGTGGCTGCTGGACCACCTGCCGGTGCCGTCCCGGCCGCGGCAGATCGAGTTCGCGCGCCTCAACCTGACCCACACGGTGCTGTCCAAGCGGCGGCTCATGGAACTGGTGGCCGGCGGCCATGTGGCCGGCTGGGACGACCCCCGTCTCCCCACCCTATCGGGCCTGCGGCGGCGCGGTTTTCCGCCCGAGGCGATCCGTGATTTCGCCGCCCGCATCGGTGTCGCCAAGGCCGACAGCACGGTGGACATGGCGTTGCTGGAGCATTGCGTGCGCGAACGCCTGAACCAGGTGGCCGATCGGCGCATGGCGGTGCTCGATCCGCTCAAGGTGGTGATCGAGAACTACCCCGAGGGAGAGAGGGAGCTGCTCATTGCACGCAACAACCCGGGCGACGAAAGCGCCGGCACCCGCGAGG
Source organism: Alphaproteobacteria bacterium (assembly GCA_027292975.1). Taxonomy (GTDB): domain Bacteria; phylum Pseudomonadota; class Alphaproteobacteria; order SMXQ01; family SMXQ01; genus SMXQ01. The sequence goes on from JAPUGG010000232.1 coordinate 6,110, forward strand.
TGCCCTTCGGGCGCGAGCTCTATATCGAGCGGGCCGATTTCATGGAAGACCCGCCCAGGAAGTTCTTCCGGCTGGCGCCGGGCCGAGAGGTTCGGCTGCGTTACGCCTATTTCATCACCTGTCAAGAGGTGGTGAAGGACGGCAACGGTGAGGTCATCGAACTCAGATGCAGCTATGACCCCGCGACCCGGGGCGGCAACGCAGCCGATGGGCGCAAGGTCAAGGCGACGCTGCACTGGGTCTCGGCCGCCGACGCCATCGATGCCCAAGTGCGGCTGTACGACCACCTGTTCGCCCGCCCGGACCCCGGCGCGGAGGACGACTGGCTCGAGAATCTAGCCCCGGAATCGCTAAGAGTGCTGGAGGGCTGCAAGCTGGAGCCCGTCCTCGGCCGGATGGCGCCGGGCACGACGGTCCAGTTCGAGCGCCAGGGCTATTTCAGCGCCGACCAAGATTCGTCGCCCGCCCAACCGGTGTTCAACCGCACCATGGGGTTGCGGGACGGCTGGGCCAAAATCCAGGCCAAACAGTCGTGATGGGG
>JAPUGG010000233.1 GCA_027292975.1 Alphaproteobacteria bacterium
GACAAACCGGACAGATATGTCGGTTACTACTACCCCAAACCGGCGGCCATAGAGACCTACAAGGCTCGGGCGGCGGTCTTGCCGGGAGCAAACCGGAAAGGGCGCATCGCCTTCATCGTCGCCGTCGTCAATGAGCGGCTCAAGAGGCCCTATCCACCGTCCTATTCCCTGTTCCCCAAGGGTGGCAGGGCCCACAAGCTGATCATCGTCAGCAACCTGCCCGGACGGTTGAACACGATCTACCGAGTCCGCGCGTTGCTTGCCACCATGACATCGGTGGCGCGCACCCTAACGATCTTCCGCAAACACAGCGTCGAAAACGATTTTACCTTTCTCGATCTGGCCAAGATGTTGGGGTTCGAATCCGTCACCCTAAGCGACGGCGAAAGCTTCACCCACCAGATCATCCTGCGCTGACCTAACGGCGCCAGGGTTTGCCAAGAGTTCCCCGTGCCGGCCCATGGCCCATGGTTTTGAGCAGGGTCACCAGGGTGATCGATTTGGCGATGGCGAGCGCCTAGCCTTGGGGTAATATCATCCCGGTCAAATTCAACCATTTGGCCGGAATTTGCCCTAGCTCCCGGAGAGGCATGTTCGGTTCGCGTCGCCGCTATCTAATGATTTTATCCCTGCTGTTCCTCGTGTTATGGGGAATGCTGGCGATCGATCCTCACGATCGCCAGGACTGGGCACTCGAGAACGCATTGCTGGTCATCTTTGCCGCGGCCCTCGTGGTCTCGTTCAGGTGGCTGCCCCTTTCAAGAATTTCATACACCCTGATCTTCGTGTTTTGTTGCCTGCACTCGGTCGGTGCGCATTACACCTATGCCGAGGTCCCTTACGACGCATGGGCTCAAACGCTGACCGGTAGAACCCTCAATGAATTAATGGGTTGGGAGCGAAACCATTTCGACCGTGCGGTTCACTTCTCCTACGGTCTTTTGCTTGCCTATCCGGTTCGGGAGTTGTTCCTGCGGGTGGTCAACGTTCGCGGGTTTTGGGGCTACTTCCTGCCCTTGGACATCACTATGTCTACGTCCATGCTGTTCGAATTGTTCGAGTGGGCGGTCGCGGAGATCGTCGGCGGCGATCTCGGCATCGCCTACCTCGGCACCCAAGGCGATGTCTGGGACGCCCACAAGGACATGGCGCTGGCAAGCCTCGGCGCCACGATCGCCATGGCGGCAACCATGGCGGTCAACATTTATCTCCAGCGCGATTTCGCCCGGGAGTGGGCCGATAGCTTCCGGGTGAAACATCCCGAGCCACTGGGCGAAGACCGCATTGCGCGCATGCTAAAGAATAAACCCTGAGCAATATCGTTACCTGTTTGGGTGACCTTTTGGGGTCGGGCGGCGTTTAACGGTGTCAGCGTCCTGGCAGGTTCGGTGTGGAGGTGGTCTCGAGGCCTGTCAGGAAGATGCTCACCAGCAACCGGGCCATCTCGCGCGGGGTCTGTGTTGTCACGACCTCGAGCTTGCCGGCTTGTGACAGAGAACATATGCCATGGAGGCTCGCCCATAGAACGCGCGCGGCATGACGCTTCTCATTGGCCCGATCCTCAGGGAAGCGGGGCGAAAGAGCCTGTTCGAGGAGTCCTAGGATATCGGCGACCCTATCGACATACCACTTGGGAAGCACCTGCCCCTCGGGCCGGGTGTATTCGAACAGGAGGTTCCAGAGATTCGGGTGTGCCTCGAGGTAGGCAAGATACGCGCCCAACAGTCGGTCCAAATCCAATGTTGGATCGCCTGATCCTTCGATCGCCGAGAGCCGATCAAAGAGTTCATCCAACGTGCCTCCGTTCAGGCGAATGATCAGATCGTCGAGATTGTCGAACAGATTGTAAAGCGTGCCAGCCGAATAGCCGATCGCATCGGCAATCTTCCGGACGGTCAAAGCGCGAAAACCGTGGGCCTCCACGATGCCTCTCGCGGCCGCCACGGTCATTTCGTAGAGTTCTTCCCGGCTGTGATCGGAGCGCCGTCCCATGAATCCTCGGCCCTGCCCTTTGGTGAAATTGATGGCCGTTCAAAAAATATATTGACACCTGTTCAATTACAATCTATTTAATTGAACGACGTTCAGTTAGTCCCACACACCCATCCAACGAACTTCGTCGCGTGCGGGACATTTCGCCAACAAGAATTGAACACTGTTCATTTCTATATCGAGACAGGAGGAGATCATGAACATCAGGCTTCCAGGAATGATTGGCAAAATGGCGGTCGGTGTGATCGTCGCCGGGGTGGCGCTTATCGGCATGGCGCGGAACGGCGACGCCGCTGGCCTGTTGACACCAGCGGACGGCTCTCGGCCGGCGCTGGTGCTCCAGGATCACCTCGTCAAAGTGGTGATCGAGGACGGCTACGCGATCACCACCGTCGAGCAGGTATTCCGCAACCCGCATCCCAGCGACCTCGAGGCGATCTATTCGTTCCCGGTGCCGGAAAACGCGGCGGTCTCGGAATTCACATACTGGATCGACGGCAAACCGGTCTCGGGTGAGGTCGTTACCAAGGAAAAGGCGCGTCGGATCTACGACGATGAGAAGGCCGCGGGGCGCGAAGCAGCGGTCACCGAACAGGACGATTACAGGACCTTCGACATCTCGGTGTGGCCGGTTCGCGCCGGTAAAGACGTCCGCATTCGGATCGCCTACATTCAACCCGCACACATCGATACCGGTATCGGTCGTTACGTCTATCCCCTCGAGGAAGGGGGGGTCGATGAACGGAAGCTGGCCTTTTGGACGGCCAACGAAGAGGTGAAGGGGCGTTTCAGCTTCGATCTCGTCCTGCGTTCCGCTTACCCGGTGGAGGCGTTGCGCCTTCCCAGCCACCCTCAGGCGGTTGCGACGCGTAACGCGGCCGGCGACTGGCTGTTGCACATCGACAACGCGGCCCCGCCGTCTCCGACGACGGGCGCGGCTCTCACGGCCGAAGACGGGGGCACCGGACCGGCGACCCCCGCCGGCGACCAAAACGCCCCCGTGGCCTCCAGCGCCCAGGCGGCCGGGACCCGACTCGATCGCGACATGGTCGTCTATTGGCGGCTGCAATCGGGACTGCCGGGGAGCATCGACCTGGTCGCGCACAAGGAGGGTCCCGGCAAGCGCGGGACATTCATGATGGTGGTGACGCCGGGTGACGACTTGCAGTCGATCACCGACGGGCGAGATTGGGTTTTCGTTCTCGACATATCCGGTTCGATGAGGCGGAAATTCCAAACTCTCGCCGAAGGCGTCGCGCGCGGATTGAAGACGTTGCGCCCGGAGGATCGCTTTCGGATCGTCTTGTTCAACTATCAGGCCCATGAGTTGGAGAGCGGATTCGTCAATGCCACGGCGCAAAATGTGGCACGCGCCATCAAAGCCCTGCGACAAACCCAGGCTAACGGCGGCACCAATCTCTATGCCGGCCTCGCCCTTGGTCTTAAAGGCCTCGATGCGGACCGCAGCAGCGGCGTGGTGCTGGTCACCGATGGGGTAGCCAACGTCGGCGAGACCAATCAGCGTGCCTTCCTCAGGCTGGTCGAAAAGCAGGATGTCCGCCTGTTCACGCTGGTCATGGGCAACAGCGCCAATCGTCCCTTGCTCAAGGCGATCAGCCAAGCCTCGGGCGGTACCGCGGTCAGTGTTTCCAACAGCGACGACATCATCGGCGCGGTGCTGTCCGCCACTTCCAAGCTGAGCCACCAAGCGCTCCATGGCGTTCGCGTGGAGATCGACGGCGTCCGCACCAACGACATCGCCCCGAGGCGGTTCGGCGGCCTCTATCGTGGCCAACAGCTCGTTCTGTTCGGACATTACTGGGGCAGTGGCCAGGCTACGGTGACCGTCTCCGCCAAGATTTCGGGCAAACCGGTCATCTATAAGACACGGTTCGCTTTCCCCGATACCCAGACGGGAAACCCCGAAGTCGAGCGACTGTGGGCCTTCGCGGCGATCGAGGACATGATGCGCGAAATGCAGATGTTCGGTGAGGACGCCGACATCAAGCAGGGCGTGATCGATACCGCCATCGAAAACGGTCTCGTCACGCCGTACACCTCGATGATCGTCGTTCGCGAGGAGGTGTTCGCCCGGCACGGAATCAAGCGGGGCAATCGCGGCCGGTTGGTGCGGGAAGCCACGGCTCGACAGACCAGGGCCCGGACCCCGGTTCGCTCACGCCGTGTCGACCACACCGCCCCGGCGTTCAAAACGGCCCAGGCGTCTTACAAGGGGCAACGAGGCTCGGGCGGCCTTGCCGTCGATCCGTTCGCTTTCTTGCTGATGTTGTCGGCGGGAATGGCCTTCGCCTGGCGGTCTCGTCGCGGCCGCGAATGTCGGCAATGATGTCCCGCGAAACTTGGGGAGTGAACCATGGCGGCCGTCCGCTGCCATGGTTCACCCTTTTGCTTGCGGGCGCCGTCGTCGCCACCTACGCGCTCCTTGGCCCGGCGCCCGAATCCTTGATTTTTGACAGATCGGCGATCTCATCCGGGGAGCTGTGGCGCGTTCTCAGCGGGCATCTCGTCCATGCCGACCGAGAGCATCTGATTTGGAACATGGTCCCGTTCCTGATGCTGGGGACGCTCCTCGAACGCGAGCTGGGGCTGTCTGCCGGTGACCATGCCCTTTTGCTCGCGTTGGGCGCGGTTGTCATCACGGCGGGCGTCTGGTGGGCCCTACCCGGTCTCGACCGCTATTGCGGCCTTTCCGGCGTTCTCAACACCCAGCTGTTCGTGTTCCTCGCCATCGCTTGGCGTCGACAAAGAAATCCGGTCCTGATTGCCGTCGGTATCGGCGTGGTCGCGAAAGTCTGGGTCGAGGTTTCGTTGGGCGGGGGACTCCTAAGCGTAGGAGCGTGGCCGTCGGTGCCCATTGCCCACGCGTTCGGCCTGATTTCCGGCGTTGGTTATTTTGCCTGGTTTGAATCGCGGCACCTCTGGCGTGTGAAATTTTCATACCCCCTCGGAAAACCTGACTCCGCGCCATGAACGCCAATAAACGGGTCGTCCAATAACGCACTGGCCGCGCCCGGCGCGCCGCGCCCCCGCGAAAGCGCCCGAAAACCGCCCGAAAATCTTTGACAGCAGCCCTTTGCAGGGTATATTTCCGCACCAATCGGGCGGCACCGGGCCGCCTTTTAGCAGTTTCTGATCGGGAGAACGCGATGTACGCGGTCATCCGCACGGGCGGAAAGCAATACAAGGTGGCCGAAAACGACGTGCTTACCATCGAGCGCCTCGACGGCGAAAAGGAAGGCGAGCTTTCCTTTTCCAACGTTCTGGCGCTCCATGACGGCAAGGACATCCAGATCGGCGCGCCCTTCGTCGAAGGCGCGGTGGTGACCGCCGATATCCTCGAGCAATCCCGCGGCGCCAAGATCATCGTCTTCAAGAAGAAGCGCCGCCAGGGCTATCGGCGCAAAAAGGGCCACCGCCAGCTCGAAACCGTGATCCGCATCACCGCAATCCTCGCCGCCGGCGCCAAGAAAGCCACGGCCAAGCGGGCCGCGCCCAAGGACGATACGGCAAAACCGGCGGACACCCCGGCCGCCAAGAAGGCGCCGGCCAAGAAGGCCCCGGCCAAGAAAGTGCCGGCTAAGGCGGCGGCGGCCAAAAAGCCCGCGGCGGCGAAGGCCCCGGCCAAGAAGCCGGCCGCCCGGAAACCGGCAGAACCGCCCGGGGAACAGGAGGACTAGGTCATGGCCCACAAAAAAGCAGGCGGTTCGTCCCGCAACGGCCGCGATTCCATCGGCCGGCGCCTCGGCGTGAAGAAGTACGGCGGTGAAATCGTGATCGCCGGCAACATCATCGTGCGCCAGCGCGGAACCAAGTTCCATGCCGGCGAAAATGTCGGTATCGGCAAGGACCATACCCTGTTCGCGCTCACCGACGGCCAAGTCAGGTTCAAGAAAAAGGCCCAGGGACGCACTTTCGTGGCGGTGGAGCCGGCGTCCTGACGGGCCCCGGCCATTTCCGCTGAAACGCAAAGGGGAATGGCGGCCATTCCCCTTTTGTCGTAAAGGCCCGAGCCGATGCAATTCCTCGACGAAGCCAAGATTTACACCAAGGCGGGCAACGGTGGCGCCGGATGCCTGAGCTTCCGGCGCGAGAAATATATCGAATTCGGCGGCCCCGACGGCGGCGACGGCGGCCGGGGCGGCTCGGTGGTGGCGCTTGCGACGGGTGACCTCAATACCCTGATCGATTTCCGCTTTCGCCAGCACGCCAAGGCGCGCAATGGTCGTCCCGGCGAAGGGCGGAACCGGACCGGGGCATCGTCGGACGACATCGTCGTCAAGGTGCCGGTGGGGACCGTGATCCTGGCCGAAGACAACCAAACGGTGCTGGCCGACCTCGCCGGCGACGGCCAGCGTTTCGTCATCGTCGCGGGCGGCGACGGCGGCTTCGGCAACGCCCATTACAAGAGCGCCACCAACCGCGCCCCCAGGCGCGCCGACCCGGGCCATCCCGGCGAGGAGCGTCTCATTTGGCTCAGGCTCAAGGTGTTGGCCGATTCCGGGCTCATCGGCCTGCCCAATGCCGGCAAATCGACCCTGCTGGCGGCGGCCTCCCGCGCCCGGCCCAAGATCGCCGAGTACCCGTTCACCACGCTGATCCCGCAACTGGGCGTGGTCTATGTCGATGAGGACGAATTCGTGCTCGCCGACATCCCCGGCCTCATCGAAGGCGCCCATCGGGGATCCGGACTCGGGATCCGCTTCCTCGGCCACGTGGAACGCTGTGGCGTCCTTCTCCATCTGGTGGACGGTACCGAGGACGACGTCGCCGGCGCTTATCACACCGTCCGCGCCGAACTCGCCCAATACGGTGCCGGGCTGGTCGGCAAAGCCGAGATTCCCGTGCTCTCCAAATGCGACGCCCTCGGCGAGCGGGAACGCGAGGACCGCGCGGCCATGCTGGCCGATGCCGCCGGTTGCGCGCGGAGCGACGTGATGCCGATTTCCGGGGTCACCGGCGCCGGCGTCGAAGCCCTGATGCGCGCGGCCCTGGCCCATGTCCAAGCGGCCCGCCGGGCCCGGCGGGCCGAGGAAGCCGCTGAGGAACGGCGGGTGGCGCCGTGAACCGCGAACTTAGCCGCGCCAAGCGCATGGTCGTCAAGGTCGGCTCGGCGTTGCTCGCCGACGAGGCCAAGGGCGCCATCCACACGCCTTGGCTGGACGCGCTGGCCGAAGACATCGCCGCCTTCCGCGGCCAGGGGACCGAGGTGATCTTAGTCTCTTCGGGCGCCGTCGCCGTGGGGCGCGGACATCTCGGCCTGGACAAGCCGCAACTCCGCCTCGAGGAAAAGCAGGCGGCGGCGGCCTGCGGCCAGATCCACCTGGTCGTTGCCTATCAAGAGGCCCTGGCCCGCCATGGCCTCGGCGTCGGCCAGGTGCTGCTGACACTGGACGGCATCGAGGACCGCCGGCGTTACCTCAACGCACTGCGCACCATCGAGACCCTGCTTAGGCTGGGCGCCGTTCCGGTCATCAACGAAAACGACACCGTCGCCACCGATGAAATCCGTTACGGCGACAACGACCGGCTGGCCGCCCGGGTGGCCGCCATGACCAGCGCCGACACCTTGGTGCTTCTTTCCACCATCGACGGGTTGTACACCGCCGACCCCGGCATCGACCCCGACGCCCGGCTGGTGCGCGATGTCCCCGTCATCACGCCGGAAATAGAAGCCATGGCGGGCACGGTGGTGCCGGGATACAGCTCGGGCGGCATGGTCACCAAACTAGAAGCCGCCCGTATCGCCACCGGCGCCGGCTGCCGCAAGGTCATCGCCGATGCCCGCGAGGCCCATGCGCTTCGCCATATCACCGCCACCGGGCGCTGCACCTGGTTCCATCCCCAGGAAACCCCGCGCACCGCGCGCAAGCAGTGGATCGCCTCGCTCAGGCCCGCCGGCGTGATCACGGTGGATGACGGCGCGCGCATCGCCTTGGGTTCGGGCAAAAGCCTGCTGCCCGCCGGGGTCACGGGGGTGGACGGCCGATTCGACCGGGGCGACTCGGTGCGGGTCATCGCCGCGGATGGCACCGAGATCGCCCGCGGGCTGGTGGCCTATGTCGCCGCCGATGCCGGGCGCATCGCCGGGCACAAAAGCCGTGAAATCGAAGAACTCCTGGGCTACCGTGGCCGGGACGAGATGATCCATCGCGACGACCTTGTGGTCACAGGCCAGGATCACCACGCAGAAGGGGAGTTGGAAGTCCCATGACGGTCGCCGACGCCACCGCGAAAACCGATCTCCACGAAGACATGCTGCGCCTCGGGCACGGCGCCCGTGACGCCGCCAGGACCCTTGCCAAGGCCGACACCGAAACCAAGAATGCGGCGCTTAGGGGGGCGGCGGCCGCCATACGCGAAGATGCCGCATTAATCCTCTGCGCCAATGAGCGCGACATGGAAGCCGCCAGGGCCGGTGGGCTCACCGGCGCCTTTCTCGATCGCCTGGCGCTGGATGCGGGGCGCGTCGAAGCCATGGCCAAGGGGCTCGAAGACATCGCCGGCCTGGCCGACCCGGTGGGCCAGGTGATCGGTGATTGGACACGGCCCAACGGGCTTCGCATTACCCGGGTGCGGGTGCCGCTGGGCGTCATCGGCGTGATTTACGAATCGCGCCCCAACGTCACCGTCGACGCCGCGGCGCTGTGCCTTAAATCGGGCAACGCCGTGATCCTCAGGGGCGGGTCTGAAAGCTTTCATTCATCGCGCGCCATCGTCGATGCCTTGCACCGGGGACTGGCCGGGGCCGGCTTACCTGAAAGCTGCGCCCAGCTGGTTCCCACCACCGACCGGGCGGCGGTGGGTGAAATGCTGTCCATGGCCGGGCTGATCGACGTCATCGTGCCGCGCGGCGGCAAGTCCCTGATCAAACGGGTGACCGCGGAAAGCCGCATCCCCGTGATCAAGCATCTGGACGGCATTTGCCACGTCTATGTGGACGGCGCGGCGGCGCTGGACATGGCGCGCGACATCGCCGTCAACGCCAAGATGCGCCGGCCCGGCATCTGCGGCGCCGCCGAAACCCTTCTGGTGGACCGAAAGGTGAAGGAAAGCCACTTGGTGCCCATCGTCGCCGCGCTGATTGATGCCGGTTGCGAAGTGCGCGGCGATGGGGAAGTCACGGCCAAGGTGCCGGGCGTCATTGCCGCGGTCGAGGCCGATTGGGGGACCGAATACCTCGATGCCATCATTTCCGTACGTCTGGTGGACGGAGTCCAAGGCGCCATCGCCCATATCGCGCGCTATGGCTCCGCTCACACCGATTCCATCGTGACCTCCGACCAAGACGCGGCGCGGGTTTTCCTCCAAGAGGTCGACAGTGCCATCGTTCTCCATAATGCCTCGACCCAGTTCGCCGATGGCGGGGAATTCGGCATGGGCGCGGAAATCGGAATCTCCACCGACAAGCTCCATGCCCGAGGCCCGGTCGGCGTCGAACAGCTGACCAGCTACAAATACGTGGTCCATGGCGCCGGGCAGACCCGCCCCTGAGCCCGCCCACCCGATCGGGATACTCACCCTGACCTATCACCCGAACATCGCACCCCGGCCCCGGGGGGCCCGGGCAACGGGGGCCGCACTGGCGGGACGAAGGGTCGGCGTGCTGGGCGGCTCGTTCAATCCCGCCCATGAGGGCCACCTGCACATCACCGGGCTCGCCTTGAAGCGGCTCGGCCTCGACCAGGTCTGGTGGATGGTGTCGCCCCAGAATCCGCTGAAAGGCACCGACGACATGGCCCCCTTCGAGGAACGCATGGGCTCCGCCCAAACCCTGGCCGCCGGCAATGAGCGCATCATCGTTACCGATATCGAGGTGGGGCTCCATACCCGCTACACCACCGATACCCTGCGCGCCCTTCGGGCCACTTTCCCCCGAACCCACTTCATCTGGCTCATGGGGGCCGACAATCTCGAGCAGATTCCCAGGTGGGAAAAGTGGACCACCATTTTCCACTTGGTTCCCATTGCGGTTTTCGACCGCGCCACGTATTCTTTCAAGGCGCTCGCCAGCAAGGCGGCGCACCGGTTCCGGCGCCATCGGGTACCGTCCCGGGGTGCAGCGGGCGCGATCATGAGACGGCCGCCGGCGTGGGTTTATTTTCACACCCCCCGGCACTCTGCTTCTTCGACCGCGCTCCGCGCGCTTGGCAGGAATGCGGCGGGAAGGTCCCGGCGCTTATCCGCTTCGACCAAGGGGAAACCAAAGGGCTCGTGACGATTCCCATCATGCACCAGAAATCCAGCGCCGGAGCGCATCCGGTGGGGCGGTCTTTCGTGGACACGGCCTTGGGCAGGCCGGGGCAGGCGCAGTGAAGGCCCCTCGACGGCCCAGCCGAAATTCGCCCAAGACCGGCACGCCAGCCCGCCGGCGGCGGGCTCGATTTTCCAGGACCAGCTCCGCGCGGTTGCTTGACCTCGTCAAACGTTCTCTTGACGATGATATCGCCGATGACGTGGTGGTCATCGACCTTGCCGGCAAGACCACCATCGCCGATTACATGGTCATCGGATCCGGCCGCAATCCCCGCCATATCGGCGCCATGGCGGATCACCTCAAGGCAAAGATCAAGGGCGCGGGCCTGCGGTCGCCGCCCATCGAGGGCCAGGCCCAGGCCGAATGGGTGTTGATCGACGGTGGCGACGTGATCGTCCATCTATTCCGGCCCGAATCCCGCGCGCTCTACAATCTGGAAAAATTGTGGGGCGGCCGGTGGACCGAGGCGGAATCCGGTGACGCCACGGACCCGGGCGAGGTTTCCGGCGCCGGCCCACCCGAAGCGGCCGGGACTTAGTGCGAATCTCCGTGATCGCCGTAGGCCGGGCGCGCAAAGGCCCGGAACGCGCCCTGTTCGACGATTTTGCCGGGCGCCTGGCTTGGCCCATAGCGCTTGTGGAGGTGGAGGAACGCCGGCCGCTTCCGGCCGCCCAGAAGGTGCGCAGCGAAGGCGAATTGCTGCGCGCCCGGGTGCCCAAGGGCGCCGTCACGGTGGCCCTGGATGGCCGGGGGAAAGCCTTGTCCAGCGAGGAATTCGCCACCCGGCTCGGGCGTTGGCGTGACGACGGCATCGATGAGATCGCCTTCCTGATCGGCGGCGCCGACGGGCTCGATGGCGCGGTGATCGAGACGGCGGCGCTGACCCTTTCGCTGGGCGCCATGACCTGGCCCCACCTTTTGGTGCGCGGCATGCTCGCCGAGCAACTCTACCGGGCGGAGCAGATTCTCGCCGGCCATCCCTACCACCGCCCCGGTCCGCCACCGGGCTAGAGCATTTTCCGGCCAAATGGTTCAATGTGGCCGGAAAGTTCCCTAACGCCTTGAGATATAGGGAAGATCGGAGTAGGTTCCGGGCACGTGACGGGCCCCATCGGCCTTTTGGTGAATGTTTTGACCGCCGATCCGGATCGATACCCGATGCCAGGTGAAACCCACGCCGATCCCAATCGTCCCAGGCCCGTGGTGCTGTGCGTGCTCGATGGCTGGGGCTGGCGCGAAGACACCGACCACAATGCCATCGCCGCCGCCGATGCGCCCAACTGGCGGCGCTTCGTGGCGGAGGCCCCCAACGCCCTGATCCAGGCCTCGGCGGCGGACGTGGGCCTGCCCACGGGCCAGATGGGCAATTCCGAGGTCGGCCACATGAGCCTGGGCGCGGGCCGAATTGTCATACAGAACCTGGGGCGCATCGACACGGACTTGCGCGACGGCAGCCTGGCCGCCAAACCGGAGCTGGCCGCGTTCGTCTCCCGTCTCCAGCGGACCGGCGGCACCTGTCACCTCATTGGGCTGATCTCGCCGGGCGGGGTCCATTCCCATCAGGACCAGATCGCCGGCCTCGCCCGGATCATCGGCGCCGCCGGCGTGCCCGTCGCGATCCATGCTTTCCTCGATGGACGCGACACACCGCCCAAGAGCGCGCGCCGCTTTCTCGAGAAGTTCCAAGCCGACATCGAAGGCCTACCGGGCCCGGGCATCGTCACCGTCACCGGGCGCTACTTTGCCATGGACCGGGACAAGCGCTGGAAGAGGGTGGCGCGCGCCTATGACGTGATCATCTCCGGCGTCGGCCAAACCGCGGCCCGGGCCACCGCCGCCCTCGACGCCGGGTACAAAGCCGGCCAAACCGATGAATTCATCGCCCCCACCCGCATCGGCAATTACGGCGGCATGGCCCATGGCGACGGCATCCTCATGGGCAACTTCCGGGCCGACCGGGTGCGGCAAATCCTGGGCGCCTTGGTCGATCCCGGGTTCGACGGCTTCGAGCGCCCCAAAGTGGTCAAGTTCGCGGCCGCGTTGGGCCTGACGGAATACTCCAAGGTGCTAAATCCGCATGTTGAGACCCTGTACCCGCTGGAGGTCCTTAACGGCATCTTGGGCCAGGTGCTGGCCGAGGCGTCGCTCACTCAGCTGCGCATCGCGGAAACCGAGAAATACGCCCACGTCACCTTCTTCTTCAACGGCGGGGTGGAGGAGCCCTTCGCCGGCGAGCAACGCGTGCTGGTGCCCTCGCCCAAGGTCGCGACCTACGACCTGAAACCGGAAATGTCCGCGCCCGAGGTGACCGACAAGCTGGTATCCGCCATCGAGGGCGGGACATTCGACTTCATCTTGGTCAATTACGCCAACGTGGACATGGTCGGCCATACCGGGAATTTCGATGCCACCGTCAAGGCGGTGGAAACCGTGGACCGATGTTTGGGGCGGCTCGCCGACGCGGTCACGGCGGCGGGCGGAACGCTGCTGATCACCGCCGATCACGGCAATGCGGAACAGATGAACGACGCGGAAGCAAACCAGCCTCATACCGCGCACACCACCAATCCGGTGCCCCTGATCCTGATCAACCCGCCCCAATGGGTCGCTAACGTCGGCGACGGCAAGCTCTCCGATCTGGCGCCGACGGTCCTGGCGCTGTTGGGTATCGACCAACCCCAGGACATGACCGGCCGGTCCCTGCTGGCGGCCGGGCGAGGCGAAGGTGAAGCCCAAGAGGCCCAGGCCAGCGCTTGACGGCCGCGCTCCGGGCCCCGGCGCTGGTCCTTCGGCCTGGGCCGCGCTGGCCCTTGCCGCGATCCTTTCGATCCCCCTTGCCGCCCAAGCCGAGAGCAAGATCAAGGCCATCGAGCGCGCCATGGACAACCAGCGGAGCCGCTCCGATGCCCTTGCCCGCAAAGCGGACGAGATCGCCCGGCAGACCGCCGCCCTGAGCCGCACCCTGGTGGATTTGGCCGGCGAGGCCCGGGCGCTGGAGCGGCGCACCGCCGACCTACGGGCGCGGCTCGCCGCCATCGGCAAACTGCGGCGCGCCAAGCAGAAAGATCTCGCGCGCGAACACGCACGGTTGGCCAAGCTTCTCGCCGCCCTTCAGCGCATCGCCCGCAACCCGCCCGAGGCGGTGCTGGCCTATTCCACCTCTGCCCAGGATACCCTACGCAGCGCGCTGCTTCTCAAGTCCATCCTCCCCCATATGGAAGCCCAGGCCGGTGCCCTCAGGTCCCAGCTTCAAGCGCTCCGACGCCTGCGCAATGACGCCACCCGCCGCAAGGCGGCCCTCGCCCCCGCCGGCGCCAGGCTCGCCGCCAAGCGCCGAAAGATCGACCGCTTGGTGGCGCAGAAAAAGGAGCTGGCCCGCGCCACCTGGGCCGAGCAACGGCGCGCCAGGGTTGCCGGTGCCAGGTTGGCGGCCAAGGCCAGGAGCCTGCGCGGGCTGCTGCGGCGCATCGAAAAAGACCGCAAATCGCACCAGGGGAAGCCGCCGCCCAGCGCCATCCCCACCGGCCGATCGCCTTCAACGGCGGGGGGAAACCTTGCCAAAACTCCGACCAAGACATGGCGCAAACTTGCCCTTGGCCCGATTCCATCGATCATTGGGGCGCGGGGGCGGCTCACCACCCCCGTGGTCGGACGACTGGTCGGGCGCTTCAGCAGAAAGCGCGCCATGGGCACCCGGGCCAAGGGGCTCAGCTTCGCCACCGCCCCCGGAGCGCGGGTGGTCGCGCCCCATGGCGGTCATGTGGTGTTCGCGGGACCGTTCCGGGGGTATGGGAGGCTCTTGATCATCGATCACGGCGAGGGATATCATACACTCCTCGCTGGGCTCGGCCGGATCGACGTGGCCGTCAATCAACGGCTGCTGGCCGGGGAGCCCATCGGTATCATGGCCCCGCCGAGGAAAGGAAATCCCCGGCTGTATTTGGAACTGCGCCGCAACGGCCGGCCCGTTGATCCCCTGCCATGGCTGGCGGCGACACCAACCGACAAGGTAAGCGGATGAAACGATTTATAATTTTGGTGGCGTTGATCGCCGCCTTTGGAATGACCGGCCTGCCCGTCCATGGGGCCACAAAAGCCACCGATAAGGACAAGAACCGGGACACCTTTCGCCAGTTGGAGCTGTTCGGCACCGTGTTCGACCGTGTCAGGTCCGATTACGTGGAAGACGTCGACGTCGAAAAACTGATCGAAAATGCCGTCAATGGCATGCTGTCGTCGCTCGACCCCCATTCCAGCTATCTCAACGAGAAGACCTTCCGGGACATGCAGGTCCAGACCCGCGGTGAATTCGGCGGGCTCGGCATCGAAGTCACCATGGAAGACGGGCTGGTCAAGGTGATGTCGCCCATCGACGATACCCCGGCCTTCAAGGCGGGCATCAAGCCCGGCGACCTGATCACCCATCTCGACGGCAAGCAGGTGCGCGGCCTGACCCTGCAGCAGGCGGTGGAAAAGATGCGCGGCCTGGTGGGCACGAAGATCAAGCTGACCATCCGCCGCGGAGCCAAGAAGCCGTTCAGCGTCACCATCATCCGGGCGAAGATCAAGATCACCCCCATCAAGGCCAGAATCGAGGACAACGACGTGGGCTATATCCGCATCACCTCGTTCAACGAACAAACCACCCTCGGCCTCAAGCGCGCGTATGCGCGAATTTCCAAGGAAGCCAAGGGGGGGCTCAAGGGCCTGGTGCTGGACCTGCGCAACAATCCAGGCGGGCTCCTGAAGGAGGCCATCAGCGTCTCCGACGCTTTCCTCGAACGCGGTGAGATCGTCTCCACCCGAGGCCGGAAGAAGAACCGGGGCCAGCGCTGGAACGCCTCCAAGGGCGACATCACCAAGGGCTTGGCCGTCGTCGTCCTGGTCAACGGCGGCTCCGCCTCGGCCTCGGAGATCGTCGCCGGCGCCCTTCAAGACCACCGCCGGGCGATCATTCTCGGCACCCGATCCTTCGGCAAGGGTTCGGTCCAGACCATCATCCCCTTGCCCGGTCATGGCGCCATCCGGCTGACCACCCAGCGCTATTACACCCCCTCGGGCCGATCCATCCAGGCCAAGGGCATCGAACCGGACATCGCCGTCAAACAATTGCGTCTCGAGGAAGTATCCGACGACTCTCGGCGGCGCGAAAAAGACCTGCGGGGCGCGCTCAGCGGCGATGACGAAAAGGGCACCGAGGCGGTAACGGATAAAGACAAAGATGCCAAAAAGACCGCCGCTAAGGTCAGAGATTACCAACTGGTGCGCGCGATCAGTATTCTTCGCGGCATCGCGTTTTACAAGCAATCGGCCGACTAGCCTCGGCGCGGGAACGGATGCGTCAGCCAAGATCGAGACCGCCCGGAGACAGCGCCCGGAAAATTGGGAAAAGGGGGTTGAGCCCCCTCGCCGCGGTCTCTCTGGTGTTGGTGATCCTCGCTAGCACGACCGCCGTCTGGCTGCAGATGAGCGGCCCGCCGGAGCGGCGCCATGGGGCGCCGGCCGTGGTGGTGAAACTGTCGCCGCCGCCCCAACCCGCGCCGCCCGCCCAGGCCAAGGCGCCCGAGACCACACCGGCACCCGCACCGGCCAAGGCGCCCGAGACCGCACCGGCCCCTCCCGCGCCGCCGGCACCCGCCCCGGCCAAGGCACCCGCCCCGCCGGCACCTGCCCCGGCCAAGGCACCCGCCCAGGCCAAGGCACCCGCACCGGCCAAGGCACCCGAGACCACGCCGGCCAAACCAGCGCCGCCACCGACCGCCGAGCGGGCACCGCGCCGGGCCGCGAAGCCAAGGACCCCCACCCCAAAGCCGGCCTCGACCGCGACGGCGTTGCTGTCGGCGACGGTGGGCGGGGGATTACGTCCGGCGCCGGACCCGGCGTTGGTGGAACAAACCCGGCTCGGCCCCCTGCCCCGCGTGTCGGCCGACGGCCGCAAGGCGTGGCAGGCCTACGCCCGGCCGTTCGATACCGGTGACCGTAGGCCGCGCCTGGCGATTATCGTCAGCGGCCTCGGTCTCTCCGGCGCCGCCACCGAGGCCGCCATCCAGCGCCTTCCCGGCGCCGTGACGCTGGCCTTCGCCCCTTATGCCAAGGGCTTGGCCCAATGGATCGCCCTGGCCCGCGCGGCCGGTCACGAGGTGCTCCTGGACCTGCCCATGGAGCCCGTCAATTTTCCCGCCAACGACCCCGGCCCCCATACCCTGCTGACCAGCCTGACGGCGGAACAGAACAAGGTAAGGCTCCATTGGTTGTTGGGACGGGTGACCGGCTACGTCGGCGTGGTCAACCGGATGGGGGCGCGCTTCACCACGTCGGAAACCCACGTCCGGCCGGTTTTGAAGGAATTGGGGCAGCGCGGGCTGTTGTTCGTCGATTCGCGTTCCTCGCTGCATTCCGTCGCGGCCCGCATGGCTGCCGAGGTCGGCCTGCCCAGGGCCATCAACAATCGCTTCATCGACGCCGAGGCCTCGCGCGCCGCCATCGATACCCGCCTCGAGGAGATCGAGCGGATCGCCAAGACGGTAGGGCATGCGGTGGGTATCGGCTCGCCCTTCCCGGTCACCATCGACCGCCTTCAGCGCTGGGCCCTGACCCTGGAGGGCAAGGGCCTGGTCTTGGCCCCGGTTTCGGCACTGGTCAACACCCAGGGCAACTGATCCGCCACCCATGACGACTATCGCCGACCTCCCTTACCGCCCCGGCGTCGGCATCATGCTGTTCAACGGCGCCGGCCTGGTGCTGGTGGCGCGGCGCATCGACATGGTGTCCGAGGCCTGGCAGATGCCCCAGGGCGGCATCGAGGAGGGCGAGCGTCCCGTCGACGCCGCCTTCCGGGAATTGGCGGAAGAGATCGGCACCGCCAAGGCGGAAGTGCTGGCCGAGGCCAAGGGCTGGCTCGACTACGACCTTCCCCACGACCTGGTCGCAAAGCTGTGGCAGGGACGGTTCAGGGGCCAGAGGCAGAAGTGGTTCGCCATGCGCTTCACCGGTGTCGATGGCGATATCGACATCGCAACCGAGGACCCCGAATTCTCCGAGTGGAAATGGGCCGAACCGGCGGCGCTTCCGGACCTCATCGTCCCCTTCAAGCGCGATCTTTACGCCGAACTGGTCCGCCGCTTCGGTCCCTTGGCGGAAAAAATTCGCAACGAACCTTGAACCGGTCCGCAAGCCGACCGCTTGGTCAAGCGGCGGCGTGGGCCAGGCGCCAGCGGCGCCACCTCATGACCCGCCAGGCCAGGCCCGAGAGCGCCCGCGCGAGCAAGCCATGGGACTTCAATCCGGCCGCATCGAGCGTCATGGCCACGGCGCGGCCGACGGTGCCCCGATGGTATAAGCCGTTTGCCAAGCCCTCGTAGGCGGCGGCATTGGCCCGGCGGTCGTAGGGTTCGCCCCGGTTATTGGCGGCGTAGAAGGCATAGGACAGTTCATCGTCGTCGGATTCGGCGATCCGTCCCGCCACCACCTTGACCTTGGCCCAGCGCGAAGGCCGCTCGCTCTGCTGATAGCGTTGGAGGTAGCTGTGGAACAATTTGTAATGGCGGAATTCGTCACCGGCGATGCGCCCGCAGATGGCCTTGAGCACCGGCTCATTCACGGC
>JAPUGG010000234.1 GCA_027292975.1 Alphaproteobacteria bacterium
TATTTGCCGTCCACGTCACGTTGAAGTGCTCTTAAAAGTTCAGATTGTTCCTCTTTGCTCAAGGTCTCATAAGACTTCTTCAGGAGCCCCAATCTAACCTCAGACAGTCTTTTGTCTTCGTCATAGCCCGCATCTAGAAAGACACAGACCAAAGATATCCAGTGGGAATAATAGTCGACACCGAAACTTCCGGTATCGTCAAGTTCGACTGAAATTTTCCCCAATAGAAATTGGCGATAAGTGTGGATGATATTTTTAGCGGCTCGCGCGCTTTGGGCATCCGAATGAATGTCATCAATACAATCCAAAGCGTAGTCCATACCCTCTCGTAGATCACCTATTGCTCCAGGATTGGTTATATTTTTCTCAAACTTCGAGAAAGCGGTTCTAGCTGCTTCAATATTGTTGGTGCCCATTTCTAACCTCGTGGATCATTGGATACAGACCACTGGAACCCGATCTCCTCGAGCCGTTTCTGCCTATCCGGCGATAACCGGCCCGCTATTTTGTTTTTTCGCTGGTTGGACACCCAGGTCCCAAGTTTTCGGTTCCCGGGCCAACGGGCAGGGACATTGCAAACGAGAGAGTGTGTGCCGTCTCGCCGTATACCTCGGGCCGATCCATTGATAAGACTAGTTTGGCATCACCCTCTTTGTCCTTCTTCAAGGGCGAATAAAGCCGAGGCGTCGCCGTCTGGAACCTAATGTCTGCTTTTAGCCAAAAGCGGACATAAGAGATCTTCGACTTTGTTATTCGATCACCTCGGTGGTTTGAAGGAGGATCGAAGGCGGCACTGTGATCCCCAGCGTCTTGGCGGCCTTGAGGTTGATGACAAGCCGGAATTTGGTGGGCCGTTCCACCGGCAACTCACCGGGCTTGGCGCCTTTCAGGATCTTGTCCACAAAGGCGGCGGCGCGGCGCATCTGGTGCGTGCGATCAGGTACATAGGTTATCAGGCAACCGGTGCGCGCCATTTCCACCCGCGTGCACATGACCGGCACGTTCATCGAGTTCGCGAACGCTAAAAGCCGCTTTTTGTGATAGAAGATGACACTGCCCGAGGCCGCAAGGATGGCGTCAGGCCGCGTGCCTTTCATCGCCGCGAAGGCACGCTCCAAATCCTCGAGGCTTTTCACGGAAAAAGGCTGAATTTTCACCCCCATGGCCTTGCCGGCGGCTTCTGTCTGTTTGCGGGTTTTCGAACGTCTCTTCCTGCCCGTGTGGAGGTACGCCACGCGGCGGATGCCGGGCACGATCTTATTCAGCAGTTGCATCCGCTTCCCTGCCAATTCGTGGGAAATGGAAGTCGAACCGGTGACGTTGCCGCCGGGCCGGGCCAGGCTTGAGACGAAACCGTAGGTGCCCAAACCAGTCGCGCTTCCGACCACGATGGGAATGGTCCGGGTTGCCTTCCCGACCGCGCGCACGACCGTGCCACCATTGACAAAGATCACGTCGACCTTGGCCTTGACCAGCTCCGCGGCGAGGCGGCGGATGCGCTTCCGCTTCCCCATTGCCCAGTAGGAGACCAAGACGTAGTTCCGCCCCTCCACATAGCCGAGGTCACGGAGGCCCTGGCGGAACCATTCCACGTAATGTCCATGGGTGGCTGGCGAGCCGCTGAAAAGGGTCCCGATCCGCCAAACCTTCCCCGACTGCTGTGCATAGGCCGGTTGAGTGACAGCCAAAACGGCGAACGTAATTGCGATAATGGTGATCTTCTTACCCATCGATCCGTCTCCCGATTGCGCTCGGATCATGGCACATCGAACCAAGGTCGAATGTGGGAATTGTCACACTGAGGGAGAAAAGCTTATGTCCGCTTTGGATCAGAACCGGACATAAGCATTCGCGTCTTGCCGGGCCATCTCCAACACCTAGCCAGACCGCCTTCAATGGTGGCGAAAGGAGGGGAGGATTGCGTCTCAAAAGAGGTGTAGCCCAAGATGTAGACAAACTGCGGGGATTCCCCTACCATATGTTGGGGATTGCGGGGGAGGCGCTCTGCCCCTGGCTTCGGCCTTGGCTTGTATGAGGCGCGGCTATGTACCGTGCCGGCCAGGATCGTTTGTTAGGAGACGGAAATGATAAAGGGTGCACTCCGGCTGAGTGCCAGGTCGGCGCGGGCCTATTTTCGTGCCGGACATTCAATTCATCCTGAAATATCTTGAAAAATTGAGGTTTATTGACCTGTTCTCTTGACGCCTTATTAAACCATGAGTGGTTATTATTGACCTTGTCTCTCAGTCTTTATCGACAGGAAGCGACAATGTGGGCCATGAATTCAAGGAATGATTCGGACACCGAATGGGTGCGCGCGGGCAGCGTCTACCGCATCGCGCTTAGAGACAACCTGGTGGAAACCGCGACGGTCTTGTCGGTCGATGACGATTCGTTCGGCATCCCCCATGTGCACTACCAGGTCCGCATTGGCCGGTCCGACAATCACGTGTTCGAAGAGGGTCCAAGGATGCTGGCGCTGAGCTGCTTCGCCGAACATTACAATTTGGCGCTCGCGTCCTGACGTTCTTCGAATTATTCCCTCTCCCGCGAGTTTCCTGGCGGGTCCGCCGGGAGATGTTTGTTGAGATTTTACCGGAGGACGTCAATGCGGCGAGTTGCAATCCTTTTAGCTCCGTTTTTGCTTGCCGGTTGCCTGCGGCCATGTAGGTTTCCCAGAGACCACTCTGGGCATGGGCGTGCACTGGCCAGAGAGCCAGAAACACCAGCACAAGGCCTACTGCAATTCGTCTGAGCATGGCCGCCTCCCCCCTTAGAACAACCACGGGCATATTAAACATCCAAAAGTACAACTTTGATAGGGGGCTTATGTCCGCTTTGGGTCAAAAGCGGACATGAGGTTAACGGGTGGGGCAACCCCTTAAAGCCACCGGGGCAAAGCGCGGCGAGCTAGCCTTCGGTCTCGTGTCTTTACGTGGCCGGCATAGCGCCGTCCGGTGCGGCCCATCCTCAACCGGGCGAGGTGTCGTAGCTCGTCAGGTCGAGGTATTCGAGCCGGTTGCCGTCGGGATCTCGGAAATAGGTGCGCGGGCCGTTGACGGTGCCGCCCTCCCGATCCTCCTCAAACATGATCTCGACCCCGTGCTTCGCCAGATGTTCGCCGATGGTCTTGTACTGCTCCGATGAAACGATGAAGGCCTGATGCACCAGGTCGGTGGTGTCGGGCTTGACCACCGGCGGATTCTCCCGGCACAGCATGATGCAGGTGCCGCCCGCGTCCATAAACGCCTGGCGCTTGTCGCCGCGGATCAGGCGGCAGCCCACCACCTCGCTGTAGAACTTGACGCTTGCTTCCACGTCCGAGACTGGAATGGCGAAATGGCCGATACCCTTAATCTCGATCATCCGAACCTCCCATATTGGCAAATGTGGCCCAAATTATCGTCCTACATTACCCGAAAAACAGGGCAAAGCGTCGGCGTTTTATCGACCTTCGTCAAGGGGCGGTCTTCGCGCATCCGCCTTTGATGAGGTGGATCCACCCGTGGGGCGGCCTCGGCGTGCTAAGCGGCGCCAGTTTTGAGCACGGGAGACGTCAAGGCCCTCGCGTCACTAAAGCGAAGCGGCCGTCCGGGCCAACCGGGCGGCCGTGCTTCGCGTTGGCGCCGGTAAAAAACGCCTTATTCAACCAACTGGTTGAATACAAACATTTGACCGGCTGGTCCCCTATTCCGCCATTTCGACCCCGGTGCAGCCGGGCACCATTCCTTTCATATGGCAGACCGCGCCCGAGCGCTTCAACTCTTCCTCGAAGAGGCGGTGGATCTCCGGGTTTTCGTCGTCATATTCGATCTGGTTGCCGCCGTCGCGGATGCTGGTCTCGGTGCCGCCCTTGGTGTCGTCATCGCTGCCCGGGCGGAACTTGTAGCGGTTGGAGCCCCAGCGCAAGGCGAGATAGCGCGCCGGGATCGGCCCTGAATTGAAATGCTGGTGGAACCATTGGGAGGGCGGCACGACGATGGAGCCGGGCTTCCAATCGACCTTGACGCGTTGGTCCCATTTGCCGTCTTGCCAGAGCAGCGTGAAGCCCTGGCCGCCGAGAATGATGACATTGGCCCCCGGCCCGTGCTTATGCGCCTTCTTGTATGTGCCGACCGGGAATTCCGAAATATGGGCGACCATGGTGTTGTGGGCCAGCTCGAAGGCGAGGTAAGAGCCGCCGGCGCCCCGGTTGGCCCGTTTGTAAAGGGGAAAGCTGTCGGCATTGGGCACGAAATTGGTTTCCCAGATGTTGAAGGTGCCGCGGCTGTTGACGAACAATTCCCCGTCGCCGTCGAAGGGCCGGCTGCCATCGTAGCGGTCGATGAAGTCGTAGGGCGCGGCGAACACGAAGTCGGCGTTGTGAAACATGTTCATCACCACCGGCGCGCTGATCACCGCCACGTAACGGGCGGGCGCGTCGCCCGAGGTGTTGAAATGCTGGTAGAACGTGTTGAGCGGGATCGCGAACAGGCTCCCGGCCTGCCATTCGAAGGTGTGCTTGTCCTTGGCCTCGTTCCAGATGGTGGTCGCCCCGTTGCCCTTAAGGATATAAACCATCTCTTCGTAAAGGTGGCGTTGGGGCAAGGTGGAACCGCCCAGCGGCACCTCGGCGACGTAGCAGTTGTTGGTGTCCCCGGCGCCCTCCAGGTTGACGAAGGCGCCAAGACCAGCGGTGCGGTCCCAGGGGCCGAGTTCGAGAGCTTTCAAATCTTCGATGAAAAAGGTTTCGTAGACGGGAATGCCTTCCTCGGCCTGCCATCGGCTGTAGGTGTCCGTCCGCACCATCTCGGGGATTTCTTTTTGTGTCGCCATTGGTGTGTCCCTTGTCAATCCTGTTGTCGGTCCGACCGCCCGTAGCGCATTATCCGGCCAAATGGTTCCAATTGGCCAGAAAATGCTCTAGGGAGTTTGGGCACACCGGCACCATGTCATCGATGAGGAGGGGTTGATCGTGGCCGAAGCGGCAGACGGCGGCGGGAATGCCGGGGTGGGTGACGACCGGGCGGAGACCGCGGACGGTCTCACAATCGTTTCGTTGCACGCGGGCTACGAGACCGACGGCATCTACACCAATGCCTTTCTTGCCCGTCCCGAGGTTGGCACGGCGCGTGCGGGAATGGTGCTGCTTTCGGGCATGGGAGGGCTGACCTGGGCCCAGCGCGAGATCACCCGGCTCTACGCCAGGGCCGGTTTCGTCGCGCTCTCGCCCGATTTCATGGGCGGTGAGCTGCCGGACGACCGGACCGTGCGGTTGCACGCGAAGAATTCCCTAGACGTCACCGTGGCGGTGGCCGGCATCATCGGCGGTGCCGCCTTCTTGCATTCCCTACCCTGGGTGGGGCCCGAGGCCGGGGTCGGCATCATGGGATTCTGCCTGGGCGGCGGGCTTGCCCTGCTGGCGGCGGGGCGCAGCGATGCCTTCGGGGCCGGAATCATCTACCACCAGAGCTTATTTCCGGATGTGCGCGAGCTTCAGGGGATCGAATGCAAACTGCAATGCCATTACGGCACCGAGGATCATTCGACCCCGCGCGAGGAGGTGGAGGCGTTCGCCCGGGCGCTGAAGGCGCTCGGCAAGACCCATGAGATGCACTGGTATGAGGGAATGGGCCACTCTTTCGCCCAGATCACCCCCGACGCCGAGGTGCCGGACGATCAGCGCGCGGCGGCGAACCTGTCGTACCAGCGGAGTTTCGCGTTCCTCGGCGATGAACTCGGAGGATGAACGCGGCGGATCCCGCGCAGGTTTCCGCCCAATCGGACACCCAAACGGCGCGGTCAGGAATCGTCGTTTCGTTCGTCCCATTCCCGGTGGCTGCAGTGGCTGCACCGGTACCACTGGGTCCACACGTTCTTTCGGAACAGGGGGTGATCGACGATACCGAGCTTCTGCTGGACCGTGCCGACGTCTTCGGGCCGCATCACGCCCGCGCCGCAGATCGGACACCGCGCGTACTTTCGCCGCTCTATCCACAAAAGCCAGCACACCGCCAAGCCGATCATGATCAGCAGAGCGTCATTGGCGGAAAGCGGTCCCCCAAAGAGCTTCCAGATCGGCGTGAGCACGAACAGGCAAAGGGCCGCACCGATCACGAAGGCGGCCCTTCGATAAAACATCCGTCGCCGAAGCCGCTTGTCGCCCCTGGTGGGATCGGGGCGAAACCGGCCGGGCGGCGCGTGGCCGGGCTCTCTCGCCATGGGCGTCCTCCTCAGGTGGCCGAGAACTCGGGGCCGGGCGGCCGGAACCTGCCGGGCCGCGCACGCTCGGCTATTTCGCCCGGGGGCCGAGGGCCGGGGGGGTGGCCGGGCTCGAAGCCGCCTTCGCGGGTTTGGGTTTCTTCGGTCTCGCGGTGCGCTCCTTGGTCAGCGCCTCCATGGCCTCCATGAGGTCGGCTTTTTCGTGGGATTCGCACCATTTGGCGATCCAGTTCGCTTCGTCGGCCATGTTTTCATAGAAATCCGCCTTGCCCCGCTTGGTCCTATTGACCCGCGACATGTAGCCCGCCATCCAACCGATGATCACCGAGAAACTACGGTTGAAAATGACGCCGGAACCGTCCTTTTCGAGACCCGATTCTTCGTGAAGCTTCAGGATCTGCGGGCAGGAGTAGTTGAACCTGCCCACGTATTCGCCCTTGGGGGCCATGGCCCAGGCGGAACCGCCGATCACTAGGGTAAGGATGGTCGGAACGATGATGCGTTTCATGGGG
>JAPUGG010000235.1 GCA_027292975.1 Alphaproteobacteria bacterium
CCGGTCTCCTGGAGCAGCCGGGCGTGCGAGTCGTAATCGTCGGGGTGCGTGATGTGCTCCTCCAACCAGGTGAGGTCATGTGGAAAAATTGCGTGCGCCATGGCGATGGCCTCATCGAGAGGCCAGGCGCAATTGGTGTCCACCATCAGCGGCACGCCGGGCCCCATGGCGGCGCGCGCCGCCGCCACCGCCTCGACGCTCCGTTCGTGGAGCTTGATTTGGGTATAGCCCCGGGCCAGCGCCGCATCGACGACGCGGGTGACAGTGTCGGGCTCGCCAAGGCGCAGCAGGCTGGCATAGGCCGGAACAAAGTCCTTAGGTTTGCCGCCCAGCATTTGCCAGATGGGCGCGCCCTCGACCTTGCCCTTGATGTCCCACAGCGCGATATCGAGCGCCGACAGCGCGAAGCGCGCGGGCCCGCCATGCATCATGTTCTGCAATTGGCGCTTGATACCGGTGGTCAGGCCATGGATATCGGCGGGGTCGCGGCCCACGGCGCGCGGCGCTATTGCCTTGGTGATGGCCGGAATGGTGACCGGCGTGGTCGCGAAACCGAAGGCTTCACCCCACCCGGTTATTCCCTTATCGGTCTCCACCCGGACAAGGATCGCGTCCATGGAGGTGCGAATCTCGCCCGATCCCATGGGCGGTTTCGGCGCGCCGTGCTCATAGGGCACGTGGATCAGGATCGGTTCGACCTTGGTGATTTTCATGGCTCGGCCTAGGGCGGGGGTCGGGGACGCGGGTTGTCCTGCCACGTTGAGAATTCGCCAAAGAAACAACCCCCCGGCCGGGCCGGGGGGTTGTGACCTCTTCGGTCAGGAGGACTTCTTTTTCTTTTTCTTCTTTTTCTTTTTCTTGCAGACACTGGGGTCCTTGGCGAACTTCTTGCAGGCATACGTGCGTTCCGCCTTGGCGATGCCGAACAGTTCGCCGACGCGGTTGAGGACCACTTGGTCGTAGCTATAGAGCTTGTCGATCAGCTTCTCCATTTGCTGGCCGGTCAGCGGATCGGTCGATAGCCGCAGCCTTTTCATGTCCTTGAGGAACGCCTTGTCCACGACGGTGGCGTTGAAGGCGGTCCGAAGCGCCTTGATCTTGTCGGCCGGGACCTTCGGCGGCGCCACGTAGGGGCGCCCCATCTGCTGGGCCACGCCGAAGAATTCATAGACCCTGCGGTCGCTCTTGCTGACCAGCTCGATGGCGCTGGGCACGTCGGGAAAGTCTTTATGCCGCTTCAGGGCGATCTGGGCGATGATGTTGATCCTATCCTTCAGGAACCAGTCGGGGTTGGAGGACATGAGGGTCGAATAGCCCAGCCCGCAGATGGCATCGACCTCGCCGCGCTCCAGCGCCAGGCGGGCGCCGGTGGTGGAATAGCCGGCGATCACCTTGAACTTGGTGCCGACGGTCTGGTTCAGGAGCAACGGCACCGTGGCCGAGTTCCCGGCCCGGCCGGTGGCCGATACCGCCAGGGGGGTGCCGATGGCCTGTTTGAGGTTAAGGATCTTGGAGCGGCCCTTCCAGGTGACGCAAAGATGGTGGGTCTTGCCGATGGAGCCGATCCAGTTGAATTTCTTGACGTCGAACTTGATCTTCCGGTTGCCGAGAAGATTCTCGTCGATTAGGGACTGATAGGTCGCCATCATCCAGGAACCGTCCCGGGGCGCTTTGGTGTAGCCGAAATTGGTGGCGCGAATGCCGCTGGCGCCGGGCATGTTCTGCACGATGATGCGCGGCTGGCCGGGAATGTAGCGGTAGAAATGGCGGGTGAAGGTCCGGGTATAGGTGTCGTAACCGCCGCCGGCGCCGGAACCGACAACCATCCGCAAGCCCTTGACCTTGTAAAACTTCTCGATCGCGCTTGCGCCGTAACTTTCCGCCGGCACGCCGATGAGCGCTATTGCGCCCAGGGCCGCCGAAAGCAATCCGATTGATTTTTTAGACATGGTGTATCCCTCCTCGAAAAATGGCCGTCGTATTGATTCGATTCCAAGCGGTTCGCTTGTTTGTGAGGACCGGCGATTCGCCGGCCCCGGCCATTGGCTGGGTTTGATTGTAGCAGTCAGGCATTTTCGGGCAACTCCTACAGCCGCCGCGTGGGGACCGTCCCCATCAGCGCCTGGCCCGCGAACTGGAAGTTGGACAGATGCGCCTGACCCTGCTGGGTCAGGGTGTGCATGTCGCGGAACCGCCGCTCAAAAGGACTTCCCTCGAAAATGCTGTTGGTTCCCGCGGCGTGATAGGTGAAATCGACCACATCCCGCGAGGTCACCATGGCGGTTGAAATGGCCGTGCGGAGAAGCGCGCGTAGCTCGAGGGACGGCGCGTCCCCGGCCGAGAGCGTTTCCCAATAGGCTTCGAGCATTTCAAAGAGATAGCCGCGCGCGGCCCTGAGACGGCCGATGGATTGGGAAAACTCGGACTGAATGACGGGGTTCTCGCTGAGCGTCATCGAAAAGCCCCTCGCTTTCTTTTGCAATGCCAGTTTCATGAATTCGTCCAGCATCGCCTGCGCGAGGCCGAGGGCAAGCCCGCTAAAGCCGAAGCCATAGGCGGTCACGATGGGAATGCGGTAAAGCGCGCCGGTTTCACGGATCTCGTCCACATTTTCCCGCCACATGGTGTAGGCCTCGGGAACGAATACGTCCTTGACCTCGTAATTGTTGCTGCCGGTGCCGCGCAGGCCCAAGACATGCCATACGTCGATGATCTTGGCCGAAGAGATCGGCATCAACATGGTGCGGGTCACCGGCTTGCCATCCTTGTCGAGGCTGGGTTCGCCGTCGGCGTCGCACAGGATGCAGTGCCCGCCCACCCAGGTGGCTTGGGGCAGGCCGCTTACGAACATCCACAGGCCCGAGGATTTGTAGCCGCCGTCCACGGCCCTCGCCTTGGCACCGCTGCGCGCCGGGCCCCAGGCCAGCACCGCGTTCTTGGGCCCGAACACGTCGAGCGCCACGTCCCGGTCCAGGTGAGCCGAGGCGAGGGAACAGCCCAGCGCCTGGCCTAGGCACCAGGCCGTGCTGGCGTCGGCCCCGCCGATGACCTCCATGACCCTGGCGAATTCCATGGGCGTCGCTTCGCCCCCGCCGATCGACCGCGGCAGGAACATCTTGAACATGGCCTGCTCGTGAAGCGCCGCCATGACCGCGTCGGTCACCTGCCGGCCTTTCTCTATATCGTTGGCGGCCGCTTCGATTTGGGGAACCAGGGTAAGCGCGCGTGCCACCCAATCGACATCGCCCAAATCACCCGCCTGGGCGGCTTCGGTTTTTAGATCTTCACTCACTGGGCCCATCCCTCCCACTGGTTCCCGGGCTGTCCCCCGCCGGGTGTGAGAACTTTATCATATCGCAGGCACGATCCCGCGGCTAAGTCCGATTTTGGCTGTTGGCAACCGGCGGGGCCGCTTGGCGGGGGAGTGAAGCTTGCATTAGGATGGCCCGGCACCCGTCCCAGGAGGGGGCGCACGCGGCACGGCGGCATGAATTTGGCGAGGAAAGGGGGGCACGTGGCGGCGGACGAAGACACAAGAACCGCGATCCCGGAGGGCTGGCAGGCCGACAACATCACACCCGTGGGATACTCGGACTTGGGTGGCAGGCCCGGCGCCTTCAAGATCGCCGTTACCGAAAAGGACGGGCGCTGGTATCTCTATCTGGGGCATCTCTGGCATTACGGCTGGTCCATCGTCGAGGTCACCGATCCGGCGCGCCCCCGCTACGTGAAATTCATCCATGGGCCGGCCAACACCTGGACCATTCAGGTGACCCTGCACGGCGATCTGATGATGACGGCGCTGCAACGCCAGGCACCGTCCTGGGGCGGGGACGCCGATAAGCCTTTCGATGAAGGCGTGATGCTCTGGGATATCGGCGATCGGGAAGACCCGAAATTCCTTTCCCATTGGAAAACCGGCAGCTTGGGCACCCACCGCAATATCTATCCCGGCGGCGATATCGCCTATCTGTCCGCCGCGATGCCGGGCTTCGAGCGGCCCATCCTGGTGATGCTGGACGTGAGCGACCCAGCGGCGCCCAAGGAAGCGGGGCGCTTTTGGCTGCCCGGCCAAAAGGACGGCGAGACCAGGCCTTCGGACCGGCCGCTGGGCTTTCACGGGCCGCTCAATATCAGCGCCGACGGCAAGACCGGTTACCTCGGCTACGCGCCGGCCGTGTTGATCCTAGATATGTCCGATGTGGCGCGGCCGGCCGTGGTCGGTCGCCTCGACATGGTGCCGCCCTTCGGCGACGCCCATTCCGGCCCCCAAGCGGTGCATACGGTGCTTCCCCTGGCGGGCGGGGACAAACTGCTGGTCTCCTCGGAAGCCCACGCCGAAGGTTGCGACGAGGAGGTGATGCAATACGTGGCCATCGCCGATATCAAGGACCCGTCCCGGCCCCGACTGATGTCGTTTTTCCCGGAGCCCACGCCGCCAACCGGTACCGGTTACGCCCATTTCTGCGAAAAGGGCGGTCGCTTCGGCCCCCACAACACCAATCAGGAACAGCACAATCCCTTCATCGAGAAGCAGGGCGCGCTGGTCTATTACACTTGGTTCAACGCGGGCCTTCGCATCTTTGACGTGGCGGATCCGCGCCGGCCGGTGGAGACCGGCTGGTTCGTGCCGCCGGCGCCACGGCTGCGCGTCGGACCCAAGCCCGAAAGCTCGCTGGTGACCCAGACCGAGGACGTTGCGGTGGACGCGCGCGGCAACATCTATATCAGCGACAAACAGTGGGGCCTCACCATCCTGCGCTATGATGGCCCCGGCAAGGTGAGCCGCGTCTGAGCGCAGGGAGGACTAATCGATGGCCAAGACCCCCAAGACGCCCAAGGCGCGCGCGATTGCGCCGGTGATCGATTTCCATACCCACATCAACATGCCCGAGGTCCAGGCCTGGATCAGGGCCAACGCCAGGGGGACGAGGCGCCCCAGGCCGCGGGTGAGCCCGGCCTCGGCCGCCTTCCAGAAACGCCAGGATGCGACCGTGCGCTCGCGCTCCACCGATATGCGGGCGCGTATCCGCGACATGGACCGGGTGGGCATCGATATCCAGGTGATCAGCGCCCATCTCACCCATTACTGTTACTGGGCGCCGGCCAGACTGGGGCTCGAGGTGGCGAAGATCTTCAACGACCATGCCGCCGAAATCGTCGCCGCGCATCCCGACCGCTTCGTCTGCTTGGCCACGGTGCCCCTGCAGGCGCCCAAGCTCGCGGTGCGGGAACTGGAGAGGGCGGTCGGTCTCGGCCACCGGGGCGTTCAGATTTCTTCGCGCACCGAGGACAAGGAGCTCGGCGATCCCGCCCTCGAACCCTTTTGGGAGGCCGCGGAGGCCACTGGCCTGCCGGTCTATGTCCACCCCCACGGTTTCACCAATACCGAACGCATGGGCGAATATTTCCTTTGGAATTCCATCGCCCAGCCGTTGGAAGAGGCCATGGCCATGTCGTCGATCATCTATTCCGGGCTTCTGGACCGCTATCCCCGGCTCAAGATCGTTATGGCCCATGGCGGCGGTTTTCTGCCGTATTACGCCGGACGGGTCGACCGGGCATTCGATATCAGGCCCGAGACGCGCGTCAATATCAACCGCAAGCCGAGCGCCTATATGCGCAAGTTCTACTATGACACCTGCGTCTACAACGCCGATATGGTGCAGTTTTTGGCGCGCAAGGTGGGGGTCGGGCGGATCGTCATGGGATCGGACTATCCGGTCTTCCTGAAGGAGCCCGACCCGGTCGCTTTCGTGAAAAAGGTGCGCGGCCTCAAAGCCCGGGACCGCCGGCGCATCACCGGGGGCACCGCGGCGCGGCTGCTCAAGCTTTAGGCAACGTGCATCGGGTCACGAATTCTTAACCAACAGGGGGGAGATTAAGGCACCGGAAACCAACAGGCCCGGAAACCAACAGAATTGGGGAATACGGTGTCCGATCCCGCCGTCCTCGAATTGACAGAGCAGGCCATCGCCCAGGTCCCGCGGCCGGCGCGGGACGCCTTCGATTTCGACCTGCTAGTGCTGGGCTCGGGCCCGGCGGGCCAGCGCGCCGCCATCCAGGCCGCCAAGCTCGGCAAACGCACGGCCATCGTGGAGAGGCGCGCGGTGATCGGCGGCGTCTGCATCAACACCGGCACGATCCCCTCGAAGACCCTCCGCGAAGCGGTGCTGTACCTGTCGGGCTACCGGGAAAAGAACATCTACGGCGCGTCCTACGCGGTGAAATCCCAAATTTCCATGTCGGATCTGCTGTTCCGGGCCGATCACGTGATCCGCAACGAAATCGACGTCACCAACGATCAGCTCAGGCGCAACGGCATCAACGTGCTGGCCGCAAAGGCGTCGTTCGTCGGCGACCACGAGGTGCGCCTCGAATTCTTCGACGGTTCCGGCGTGCGCGACGTGACGGCGCAAAACATCGTCATCGCCGTCGGCACGGAGGTCGTCTGCGACCCGTCGGTCCCCGTGGACGGCCAGTGCATCTTCACCAGCGACGACGTGCTGCACTTGAAGGACCTGCCCAGGACCATCGCCGTGGTCGGCGCGGGCGTCATCGGCCTTGAATACGCGACCATGTTCGCCGCCCTGGGTGTCCGGGTCACCTTGATCGACAAGCGCGACCGTCTCCTGCCCTTCGTCGATCATGAGATCATCGACGCCCTGGTCTACCATATGCGCCAGAATCGCGTGACCATGCGGCTCGGCGAGGAAGTGGAGGAAGTCGCGCGGGTCGACGGCGACCAACGGGTCCGCATCACCCTGGCCTCGGGCAAGCGGGTGAACACCGAAAAGGCGCTCTACTGCATCGGCCGCCAGGGAGCGACGGCGGACCTCAAGCTGGACGCCGCGGGGCTCACCGCCAACCACCGTGGCCTGTTGAACGTCGATGAGAATTACCGGACCGAGGCGCCCCATATCTACGCCGTGGGCGACGTCATCGGCTTCCCTTCTCTGGCCTCCACGTCCATGGAGCAAGGCCGCCTGGCCGCCTGCGACGCCTTCGCCAAGGCGGCCCACAGCCTCGCCGCGCACTTCCCTTACGGCATCTACACCATTCCCGAGATCTCCGTGGTCGGGTGCAGCGAAGTAGACCTGACGCGCGACGGCGTGCCTTACGAGGTGGGCAAGGCGTTGTACCGCGAGATCGCCCGGGGCCAGATCATCGGCGATTCGACGGGCATGCTGAAGCTGATGTTCCACCGCGACAACCGCAAGCTCCTGGGCGTGGCGATCCTGGGGGAGGGCGCGTCGGAGCTGATCCATATCGGCCAGGCGGTGCTCGCCCATGAGGGCAGCATCGATTATTTCGTCGATACGGTGTTCAATTATCCGACCCTCGCCGAATGCTACAAGACGGCGGCGTTTGACGGCGTCAACCGCCTCCAATAGGCGGCCGCGGCGGCGGAATGGAAGCCGGAAATTGTCGCCGGTTAACCCCCTCGACCGGCGGCAACGGCCGATGGGTGCGGGAGATGGATTATTCGGGCAGGCGCTCGATCACCCAGACTATGAGACGGCCGGCCAAGCCGGCGATGACGAGCAAGGCGCCGGCGGAGGCCAGAAAAACACCAAGAGTCATGGAGACTCACTCCTTATCTCAAACACGCTTTCCGCCCCTCTCAAGGAGCCGGCGCCATGGGCCTTACTCCATACCAGCCGGTGGGTAAATTATTCGCCAATCTAAGGCCGCATTATAGTGCTTATGGATCTTGCCTACCTAGAGGATTTTCCGGCCAAAGTGAGACCGATGGACCAGCATGGTTGAGCACCTGAGGGGCGGGGGAATAGCCCAGGCCCTGCGTCACACCCGATTTCGGCGCTTTCACCATCGCCTAGCGCGGACATGTGGCGAGCCTGACCCGGTTGGCACTGGCCGATGGCCATGAGCGTGGCGCGGCGTTTACCAAATTTTAAGCATAAATGATCAATCATTGGGGCCGGATGCAATCCGTAACCGGTGGAGAGGGGGATTCCATGGCCCTTACCGGAAAATTGGTAGAAGAATTGATCGACCTGGTCGAGATCAAGCTCAGTTGTATCGAGGTGTTCGACAACCAGGACAGAAAATCCGTCGACAGGCTCGAACATTGCCGCCACGAGCTCTACCAACTCGTTGGCAGGGCGCCCAAAGGGGACACGGTGGCCTTGCGCGACTCCGTCGCGGTCTGAGCCCGGCACCGGTCGGTCCTTTTGACCGGCGTGTGCTCTAGAAGCCTTCCTCGTCCTGCTCGGAGCGCGGCGCGCCGAGGGGCGCGCGCGGCGGCGGGCCGTCGCCCTCATCCTTGCGGAAGGGGGCCCTCCGTTCCATGGCCCTGCGTTCCCATTCCACCTCTTTCCGTTCCTGGCGGAGGAACCCGGCGACGGCGTCGCGAAAATTTTCATCGGCGATCCAATGGGCCGAATAGGTGGCGGCGGGCATGTAACCGCGGGTCACCTTTTGGCGCCCGCCGGCACCCGCCTCGACGCGTTTCAAACCGCGCTCGATGGCGAAATCCATGGCCTGGTAGTAACAGCATTCGAAATGAAGGAAGGGGTGATCCTCGAGGCAGCCCCAATTGCGCCCGAACAGCGCGTCATCGGAAAACAGGTTGAGCGCGCCGGCCACCGGGC
Source organism: Alphaproteobacteria bacterium (assembly GCA_027292975.1). Classification (GTDB taxonomy): domain Bacteria; phylum Pseudomonadota; class Alphaproteobacteria; order SMXQ01; family SMXQ01; genus SMXQ01. Next base: position 8,616 of record JAPUGG010000235.1, read on the forward strand.
GCCCCTCGCGGAACGCCATGACCAAAAGGATACGGTCGGCCAAGCGTGCGCCGATTTCCTCGAAAAAGGCGCGGTTGAGGTAGGGGTGGCCCCATTTGCGCGACGCCGTGTCCATGTAAAACTGGTAGAACGCGTCCCAGTGGGCGGGTTCGATGTCGGCGCCGGTGAGCCGGCGCACCTCGATATCGTCGGCGACGGCACGGGCGCGTTCCTTGCGGATGGTCTTGCGCTTGCGCGAGGTGAGCGCACCGAGGAAATCATCGAAGGTTCGGTAGCCCTGGTTTTGCCAGTGGAACTGCTTGCCCTCGCGCAGGAGGAAGCCGCAGCGGCCGGCGAATTCCCATTCCACCCGGGTCGGGAAGATGATGTGGAGCGAGGACACCTCGAGCCGCTTGGCGGCTTCCACCATGCCCGCAAGCAGCGTCTTGGCGAGCCGCTCATCCGCGGTTTCGGGGCACAACAGCCGTGGCCCCGTCACCGGCGAGAAGGGCGCGGCGACCAGCAGCTTCGGGTAATACGTGCCGCCGGTGCGCTCGAACGCGTCGGCCCAGGCCCAGTCAAACACGTATTCGCCGTAGGAGTGGCCCTTGAGGTACATGGGCGCCGCCGCCATCAGGCGGCCCGCCGGATCGCTGACGGTGATGTGCCGGGGTAGCCATCCGGCGTCGCGCGCGGTGCAGCCGGAAACCTCCAGGGCGGTGAGGAAATCATGGCTGAGGAAGGGGTTGTCGCTGGCATCCCGGGTGCGCACGAGGGTGTCCCATTGCTCTTTGTCGGCTTCCGCCATGGAGGCCAAGAGCTTGATTTCTATGGTATCAGATCCGTCGGGCATGGGGCCGGTCGCATTCCCTAAACTGATCGGATTCTATCAGTCCCCAAGCCCCAGGGGAACCGCGCCCGGCACTTTTTGGCCGGAATGTGCTCTAGGCGACGTCCTTGGTCAGCATGTTGCGTGCCGATTCTACCAGGTCCGTGCCGAGGAACGGTCTCTGCAGGAACCCCGCATCCTTGACCTTGCTTTTGCCGATCAGGTCGGGAAGGTCGGATTGGCCGGAGACGAACAGGGTCTTGAGGTGCGGATGCCGGGCCTTGAGTTCGGCGGCCGCTTCCAATTCGATGCCGTTGACGGTACCGTTGGCGAGGATATCGGTCATCAACAATTTGATCGATTCCGGGCTTTCGGCTTGCATGGCCTCGATCGCCTGGTCCTGGTTTGCCACCGCGACCACATCGTATCCCGCATCGAACAAAATCGCGGCGGTGGTCTCGCGGATTTCGGGGTCCTCCTCCACGAGGAGGATTTTGGGGCCGGTGGGCCCGCCAATGGCGCCGTTCTTGGCCGCGGCGCGGGCTCCGTTGACGCCCATCTTGACGCCGCCCACGCGTCGCTGGGCGCGCCGCGCCATCTCTTGGAATTCGTGCTCCCTTGCTGTTTCTTCCTCGGCGTGCACCCGGTCCTCCTGCGCTTCGACCAGGGCGTTCTGTGCACCCTTGAGGGTGTCCTCGGCGATCGCCAGGTCTTCCTCGGTGAGCTTGTTCTTCTTGAAGGTGCCCCACATCTTTTTCTTTTGCCTGGCCAGTCCCTCGCGTATCTGGACGAGTTCCTGTTCGGCGCGTTCGATCTCCTGCTCGGCCCGCGCGACTTGGTCGGGCGCCTCCTCTTCTTCGGCTTCCGCGGCTTGCGTCGGCTCTTCTTCGGCCTCCGCGGCTTGCGCCGGCTCTTCCTCGGCCTCCGCGGCTTGCGCCGGCTCTTCCTCGGCCTCCGCGGCTTGCGCCGGCTCTTCCTCGGCCTCCGCGGCTTGCGCCG
>JAPUGG010000236.1 GCA_027292975.1 Alphaproteobacteria bacterium
CGAAGATGCGGATGGCGTAGCTCTTGTTTTTTTCCTCCAGGCAGTTGCGGAACCGTCGAACATCATCGAGCGAAATGATGTGGTCCGCCTCGCCGAATGCCCCAAACACCGGGCAATTCACATCGGCGATGACATCCTCAAGCAGCCGGGGTTGGCGGTCATTGACGTCCCATTCCCGCTTCGAGGCGGCCCCGTACCAGACCAATGCCGCGGATATTGGCCGTTCCGCGGCCAGCAACAGGGGGTAGCGGCCGGTCTGGCAAACGCCCATCACGGCGCAGCGGGCGGGATCGGCGCCGTCCACTTCGGCGAGGGCATCAATAGCCGCGGATAGGTCGCGGACGGCGGCGCTGTCGGTGATATCGCACCTTTCGTCACCGCGATGGAGCGCGTCCTGGTCCGGGTGGCGGAAAAAAAAGTCCGGTGCGACGCAAACATAGCCGTCGCGCGCAAATCGGCGGGCCAAATCCTTGGTATGGTCCACAAGACCGTAGCGTTCATGCATGAGAACGATACAGGCCTGCGGCCCTCCACCCGAAGGCTTCGCCAAATAGGCCGGCATACCGTCCGCGCATTGGATATCCTCGACATGAATATTGATATCTTCCGCCATGGTTCCCTCTTTTCTTCCCAATTGGATTAACCTTGAAATTTCGCCTCTTTGTGCGGCTGGTGCGGGCGGCAGGACTCGAACCTGCAAGGCCGAAGCCAAGGGACTCCGCATTCGCGATGCCCGGCAGCGGGCGAACATGACCCAGCAGATGCTGGCCGACCATTGCGGCGTGAGCCGGGCCGCCGTCGCGCAGTGGGAACTCGGCACCACGCGGCCCAGCCTCGAGCATTTGGGCATGGCGGCCGACGCCTTGGGGGTCTGGGTATCCTGGATCACGGGCGAAGGGGAATATTCCGGCCAGGAGCAAGAGGCGGTTCCCTATCGACCCCGCGGCAAGACGGTTCCGGTCATCGATTTCGTGCAGGCGGGAGACTGGAACACGGTGGCCGATCCCTATCCACCGGGCCGCGGCATGGACCGCCTGGTCACCGAACAGACCGTCGGTGCCAATACCTTCGGCCTGGTGATCAAAGGCAATAGCATGACTCCCGATTTCCAGGAAAACGACAAAATCATCGTCGACCCAGACATCGCGCCCCAGCCCGGGGCCCTGGTCGTGGCCAAGCTCGATGGCGAGGAGGAGGCGACATTCAAGAAATTCCGGCCGAGGGGCACCGATAGCGCCGGCCGTCCGGTCATTGATCTGGTGCCGCTCAACGACGACTGGCCGACACTGCACATGGATGCCGATCATCCGGGCCGCATCATCGGCACCATCGTCGAGCATCGGCGCTACCTCCGCCCATGAGCCCCACGGTTTCTAGCCGGTGATATCGAGTTCCTCGGCCTGCCCGCCGAGCCGTGCCGCCATGGCGAGCACCGCCCCCACCGCGACCTCGAGCCGGTCTTCGGAGACCGAACGTAAAACGATTCGCACGCCCGACCGGCCGGACCCCATGGACGGATAACTGCCGATCTGAATATCGGCGAACGCCTCCTGCACGCGGCCGAGCTCCGCGGCCAGGGTCCCTTCACCAAGATCCGTGCCGATGGTCCGCGACAATAGGGGCGCACCGCCCGACAGCCGATGCCGGACACTGGCGAACATGGCCTGCATGATGCGGGGAATCCCCGCCATGACGAAGACGTTTTCGATCCGAAATCCCGGCGCCGCACTGACCGGATTGTCGATCAGTGTGGCGCCCTCCGGAATATAGGCCATGCGCTTGCGCGCCGCATTGAACCGCTCGCTCCCGTAATGGCGTTCCAGGCGCGCATGGGCCTCGGGGTCGCAAACCAGCTCCACGGCGAATGCCTTGGCGATACTCTGGGCGGTGATGTCGTCGTGGGTGGGCCCCAGCCCGCCGGTTACGAAGACATAATCGTATTCCTTCCGCAATGCGTCGACGGCACCGACGATGGCCTCGCAAACATCGGCGACAACACGAACCTCCGCCAGACGGATACCCAGATCATTGAGTTCGGCACCGATGAACTGGGTGTTGGCGTCCCGCGTCCGGCCCGAAAGGAGCTCGTTGCCGATGACGACCAATCCCGCGGTTACCGGTTTTGCTTCCATGATCGATCTCCCGCCACCCGAATCCCTATCCTGGGCCACTAGAGCATTTTCTGGCCAACGGGTGGGCTTTGGTCTTGGGCCGGCCCAAAGCCCTGCGGCAGGCAGCGAAAATTATTCTATGAAGCGGGTGTTTTAATAAATTCGAAACCTTTTACGTATAAGTATCAAATACAACATATGCGCGATATTACTTATGGTGTATTGAATAAATACTTTATTTGAATAAAATTTTATCTAAATGTAGTTAATGTACTTGGTTAACCAAACATTAACGCTCCACCGGGCCGGGAGGGGGGCGTCGCGGAAACCGCGGTCGTCTCGGGACATTGGCCCAGCATTCTCAAGGTGTAGGTAAACGAGCGGCTTGAGAATCGGCTTCTGCAGGTAGCAGAGAATCGCGGCGGGTTCCGCGAACAGTAACGCCAGGAAAGGCAGGACAGTACAAGTGGCAACGGACGTCAAACAAAGGGTCATCGAACAAACCTACCCGAGACTCGCGGAGCCTGTTTCGCAAGTCGGGAGTTTGCGCTTGATGCTGATGTCCCGCCAAGGGGCGGACACCCATCATCTTCAGACTCTCGTCGATGCGGCGGGGCCAAGCCGATTTCACGTGGATTGGGTCCACGGCCTGGCGCAGGCGGCGCAAATCGCCAGGGACGCCGGGGAGTCCGAATACGATGCCGTGATTCTCCACCTTGATCGGGCGAAAGATCACCATCCCAATGCCATACGTGCCGTCAGCGAATTGTTTGCCGATATCCCGCTGGTTATTTGCGGCACCAGCGACGACGAAGATGCCGCCGTCCAGACCTTGACCTTTGGGGCCCAAGACTATGTCGTCATGGAAAACGCGGACGCCAATACCCTGATCCGTTCGATCCGCTTTGCCATCGAACGCAAACGGATGGAACGCCAACTCCAAAGCCTGGTCCATTATGACAGCCTGACACGTCTGCCCAACCGGCAACTACTGCTCGATCGCCTCACCCAGGCGATCGCCCAGGCGACCCGCCAAGAATCTCTTGTCGGGCTCCTATTGCTCGATCTGGACCGGTTTAAATTGGTGAACGACACCCTGGGCCACGAATTCGGAGACAAGCTATTGGCCGATGTGGCCCTCCGGGTCAATGACTGCATCAGGGACAGCGATACCCTGGCGCGGCTGGGCGGAGACGAATTCGTCGTCGTGCTGAACGGGATCAACGGGGCCCAAGATGCCGCCAAAGTCGCCAGGAAGATCATCGATCGATTATCGAAACCCGTGGTTATCGAAGGCCACGAGGTCTTCGTCACCACCAGCATCGGCATCAGTCTTTTCCCCAACGACGGCATGGACAAGAACGCCCTCATCACCAACGCCGACGTCGCCATGTACCGGGCCAAGGAAGAAGGGCGCAATCATTTCCAATTTTATACCTATGGAATGAACGCATCCACGGTCGAACAACTGACCCTGGAAAACGACCTGAGGCGTGCCATAGAACGAGACGAACTCCTTCTCCACTACCAACCGCAGATCCGCCTTCCCGACCGCCGAGTCATCGGCGTGGAAGCGCTGGTCCGGTGGCAGCACCCGGAGCTGGGGCTTGTGCCGCCGGCGCGTTTCATCCCCATCGCCGAAGAAACCGGATTGATCGTGCCGATCGGCCAGTGGGTCCTTCAGAAAGCTTGCGCCCAAGCCAAGGAATGGCTGGATTCCGGCATGCCGCCGGTGGTGGTTTCGGTCAATATGTCGAGCCGCCAGTTCCACCAGGAGGACATGCTGAGAACGGTCACCGACGCCCTTGAGGAAAGCGGGTTGAGCGCCGACCAGTTGTCCCTGGAAATCACCGAAAGTTCGCTGATGAAAAATCCGGAAGACGCTGTCGTCACCCTGCGTCTGCTGCACAATATGGGAATCGGCATCGCCATCGATGATTTCGGCACCGGTTACTCGTCGCTTGCACATCTCAAGCGTTTCCCGCTCCAAGCCCTAAAAATCGATCGCTCCTTTATCAACGACGTCACCGAAAATTCTGAGGATGCCGCAATTGTCCGCGCCATCGTCGCCATGGCACACAGTCTCAATCTGAAAGTCGTCGCCGAAGGAGTGGAGCTGGAAAAGCAGCTGGAATTTCTTGAGGACGCGGAATGTGACGAAATTCAGGGATTTTTGATCAGCAAGCCGGTCCCGGCCGCAGATTTCGCCGCGAAATTTCTTAATTGCATCGCCGAGCCGGCTTAACCTGTGACGGTGGTCCACCGTTTTTTTGCCGCGCCTCTGGCGGGTTGGGTCCTCTGAGCAGTCCGGTTGAAATTGATTGTGATATGCAGGCACGGTGCTACCCTTGCATCCATGAAATTCCCTACGCCCCTCCTGCAGGGCCGTCTGATTAGGCGCTACAAGAGGTTCCTCAGCGACATCGAACTCGATTCCGGCGAGCGCGTCACCGCCCATGTCGCCAATCCTGGCGCCATGACGGGCCTGGCGGAGCCAGGAATGGAAGTGTGGCTGTCGCGGTCGGACAACCCAAAGCGCAAGCTTGCCTTCAGTTGGGAATTGGTCCGCGTGGGCCGGCATCTGGTCGGGGTCAATGCCTCACTCCCCAATCGTCTGGTCGAGGAAGCTCTTGGGCTCGGCACGGTCAAAGAGCTTGCCGAATACGGATCGTTGCGGCGGGAAGTCCGCCATGGCAGGAATTCCCGGATTGATTTTCTGCTCCGGGAACAGGACCTGCCCGACTGCTGGCTGGAGGTCAAAAATGTCCACCTCAAACGCGGCACCTTGGCGGAATTCCCCGATTCGGTCACGGACCGGGGCACCAAACACCTCCTCGAGCTTTCGGACGCGGTCGCAAATGGGAGCCGCGCGGTGATGCTTTACGTGGTGCAAAGGATGGACTGCAAGAAGTTCTCCATCGCCCAGGACATCGATCCGGTTTACGGCGCGGCACTGACCGAAGCAAAGCGAAAAGGCGTTGAAACTCTCTGCTATGTCTGCAAAATCCGCCGTGACGGCGTTCGTCTGGATTCGCCGTTGCCCATGGCTTTTCAATGAAGCGGCCCGGAGAATGTCGCGACTTTGATCCGACGCGGCGCAAAGGACCATCATGAGCGAGCTTGACCTGACCAAGAATCGCACCGGCGGAATCCCCGAAGGGGGTACCCGGTCCGGACGCACGCCCGGTATTCTGGTTCATGGCGAGGTCGATTTCGAGGGCATGAGGCGCGCCGGCCGGCTGGCCGCGGAAACCCTTGATTTCATAACGCCTCATGTGAAGCCGGGCATCACAACCGGCGAGTTGGACCGTCTTTGCCACCAATTCGTCGCCGACCACGGTGGGACCTCGGCGCCGCTCGGCTACCGCCAGTTTCCCAAGTCCATTTGCACCTCGGTCAATCATGTGGTCTGCCACGGGATCCCCAGTGACAGCAAAATTCTCAAAGCCGGCGACATCCTGAATATCGACGTCACCCCCATACGCGACGGCTGGCACGGTGATTCATCACGTATGTTCCACCTGGGCAACCCCGGGGTAAAGGCGCGGAAGCTGGTGGAAACGACCTATGAGGCGATGATGCGGGGCATCGCCGCCATCAGGCCCGGTGCCACCCTGGGAGATGTCGGCCATGCCATCCAGATTTTCGCCGAAGCCCAACGTTACTCGGTGGTCAGGGATTTTTGCGGCCATGGGCTGGGCAAAGAATTCCACACGCCGCCAAACGTGCTCCATTACGGGGAACCGGGCCAGGGCGTGGTGATCGAAGAAGGGATGTTTTTTACGGTGGAGCCTATGATCAATGCCGGGCGCTACGAGGTCAAAGTCCTTGCCGATCAATGGACCGCGGTCACCAAGGACCGGTCCCTTTCGGCGCAATTCGAGCATTCCATTGGTGTCACCGCCGAAGGATTCGAGATTTTCACGCTGTCCCCCAAGGGCCATACCTGCCCACCCTACAAAGCTTGAGCCGCAAAGCGGGGAATTCATGGGCGATAAGGCGCATTATTTGGGGCATCGCCAACGGCTGCGGGACCGGTTTTTAGGGGATTTGGGGGCCGGATTCTCCGATTATGAACTGGTGGAACTGCTTCTTTTCGTGGCGCTCCCGAGGACCGACGTGAAGCCCTTGGCGAAGGCTTTGATCGCCCGATTCGGCTCATATTCGGACTTGTTGTTCGCAAGCCCGTCGGAGATCAAAGAAGTCCCCGGCGCCGGGGACGCCACCGTCGTCGCCCTCAAATCGGTCCAAGCCGCCGCCATCAGGCTGGCCCGCACCCAAGTTTTGTCCAGGCCCGTATTATCGTCCTGGATGCAGCTCATCGACTACTGTTACGTCGCCATGGCGCGGGAAAAACGAGAGCAATTCCGCGTCCTCTTCCTCGACAAGAAAAATGTCTTGATCACCGACGAGGTGCAGCAGACCGGCACCGTCGATCACACGCCGGTTTATCCCCGCGAAATCATCAAGCGCGCCCTTGAACTGGATGCCTCCGCCGTGATCGTGGTCCATAACCATCCCTCGGGCGACCCGACGCCGTCCAGGGAGGATATCGACATGACCAAGGAAATCCGGGAAGCAGGAGAGCGC
>JAPUGG010000237.1 GCA_027292975.1 Alphaproteobacteria bacterium
AAGGAAACCGCCTTCCGGCATCCGGAAATGATGGAGCGGGATCTTCCCAAGCTGATGAAGTTCTGGGATCCCATGTGGTTCGGGGGACGCGGGCTGACCCTCACCACGGTGCGCGCGAAGATCACCAAGATCAAACGCGGCGGGCGGCGCGTGAGCTTCAAGGTGGGCGGCAAGACCCATACCGTGAAGGTGAGCGGCAGCCGCACGAAGATTACCGTAAAGGGCGCGGAGTCGGACCGCCGCGGGGTGAAAGCCGGCATGACTTGCGACATCACCTATCCGGGCAACAAGGAAGAGGCCAAGAAAATCGCCTGCATGTAAGGGACGGTCTCGGCCGGCCACCCAGGGCATTTTCCAGCCAAATTGAACAATGACCTGACAGCCCCGCTTCGCGCGGGGCTCTTTTTTGGCGCAAATGCTCCGCCTGGTTGGCGCTGATCGGCGCCGAAACGGGGGGGCTATTTCGTTTTGGCGTCGACCTTTAGGCCCGCGCCCAGGGGATGCTTCAGGGGTGAGACATCGGTGCGCCCGGTGTCTTTTGCGTCTTTTTCCTCGTAGGCCACCACTTGCAGGATCTCCAGGTCCTCGTCTTCGGCGTTTTCGAACCAGTAGCGCGCCCCGCGCGGCATGATGACGCCGTCGTGAGGGCCGAACTCACCGATCAGTTCGTCGCCGGGCCCGTAGAACCGCGCCTTCCCGTCCAGCACGATCCACAGGCTGTCGGTGCCGGCGTGGTAGTGGAGATTGTTCTCGCCGCCCTTCTTCCAGATTTGCACGACGCCACGGATAATATCGGTGCGCCCGAGATTTACGCGCGCCGATCGCGGAACGTCGGTGACATCGGGCTTGGAATAGGAAAAGGTCCGCATGACCGCTTCGGCCTTGGCGTGGTAGGCCTCGGAAGCCTGGTCCTGGTCTTTGCCGGATTCGGTTGTGCTCATGGTCTCCTCCGCTGCGTCATGGTTGGCGCGTCCCGCTCAATCTAGCAGAATCGGAAGCAATTTTCCGAACCTTCTAGGGACGTCGGCACAGCTCCGCATTGATCTCACGGGGCGCCCGTGCCATCGTCTTGAAAAAGGTTTGAAGCCCGGGACGGCATCAAATATGGCATCTGAAACCGCGACGCTGGCGATGAAATTCGCCTGCGGCCTCTATGACCGCATGTTGCCGATTTATACTGGCGAGGTTCGGCCCGACGGCATCGAGCTCGACTTCGTTATCAGCGAATCGCCGCGCGCGCTGTTCGACCACATGTCGGGCCCCGACGCCTATGACGTGGCCGAAATGTCGGCTTCCGAATTCGTCGCCCGTTATGCTGCCGGCAAATGCCCCTTCGTCGCCATCCCGGTGTTTCCCTCGCGCGTGTTCCGCCACGGCTTCGTAACCGTCAACCGCAAGTCGGGCATCGAGACGCCCAAGGACCTCGAGGGCAAGCGCATCGGCACGGTGATTTACACCCAGACGGCCTCGATCTGGGTGCGTGGTATGCTGGCCCACGATTACGGGGTCGATCTTTCCACCATCCAATGGGTCCAGGGAGACCTGGACAAACCCGGGCGCCACACCGATGTGGAGATCATGCCGCTCCTGAAACCGGCGCGCATTGAATTCAACGAAACCGATAGGTCGCTCGCCCAATTGCTAAAGGAAGGCGAACTCGACGCCCTGGTTACGCCCAGGCTGCCGGAATCCTTTGGCGTTGATCCCGATATCCAACGCCTGTTTCCCGATTTTCGCGCCGTCGAGATCGATTATTACCGGCGCACGAAAATCTTTCCCATCATGCATCTGGTGGTAATCCGGCGCGACCTCTATGACGCCCATCCGTTCGTCGCCGAAAGCCTGTATCGGGCGTTCACCGCGGCCAAGGACAAGGCCGTCGCCCGCTTGCGGAGTCGCAGCGGCACCCTGCCCTACATGCTGCCCTGGATGAAGGCCGACGTCGAAGAGCTGGTCCGTGAATTCGGTCCCGATCCTTGGCCTTATGGGATCGAGCCTAACCGGCCGACCCTGGAGGCCTTCATCGCCTACCTTGTGGAACAAGACATGATCGCTAAGCCGATCCCCATCGAAGACCTGTTCGTGGTGCGGTGATGGCGCGCGCGCCCGAGCCCGGCCGGGACGATGCCGCAGATATCCCCGTCCTGGTGTCCGGCGCGGGGCCCGTGGGCCTGGCGCTCGCCATCGAGCTCGGCCGGCTCGGCATCGGCTGCATGGTGGTGGAAAAGCGCGACGGAGCGGTCTCGGTGCCGAAAATGAGCCAGGTCAGCGCGCGCAACATGGAATTCTGCCGCCGCTGGGGGATCGCCGAGGCGGTGCGGGCCGCCGGCTGGCCGGAAAACCATCCCGGGGACATCGTCTACCAGCGCAGCCTGACGGGGCCGGAACTGGCGCGCCTCGAGATCCCGTCCTACGCGGCGCGGGACCGGCAGGCGTTCACCCCCGAAAGCCCCTGCCACTGCCCGCAGATCTTCTTCGACCCAATCCTGGCCGACCATGTGAAGACGCTTGGCGGCGTCCGGCTCAGGTACAACATCGGCCTCGAGACCTTTACCCAGGACGAGGGTGCCGTCAGCGCCACCCTACGCCACAGCCAAACCGGCGAGACCGAGACCGTCACGGCGCGCTACCTGGTCGGCTGCGATGGCCCGGGAGGGGTGGTCAGGGAGGCGCTGGGCATCGGCCTCGGCGGCCTCGGCGTCTTCGCCCATTCCATCAATGTCTTTTTCCGCTCGCCGCAACTGGTGGCGCTCCATGACAAGGGCTGGGCGCGTTTCCACCGCTCCATCGACGAGACCGGGTGCTGGTCCGAGATGATCGCCATCGACGGCCAGGAGCTCTGGCGATTGACGGTGTTCGACGACGCCTCGCCGGACGCCGACGCCGAGGCCTATCTCCGGCGCCTGTTCGGCGGCGACTTCCCCCATGAGATCATCGACGTCACCCATTGGGAACGGCGCGACTACGTGGCCGAGCGCTTCCAATCCGGCCGGGTCTTCATCGCCGGCGATTGTGCCCACCAGTGTTCGCCGACCGGTGGCTACGGCATGCATACCGGCATCGAAGAGGCGGTGAACCTCGCCTGGAAGCTCGCCGCCGTGATCGACGGTTGGGGCGGGGACAGGCTTCTTGATACCTATGAAACCGAGCGGCGGCCCATCGCCCGGCGCAACGTGACGCTGGCCACCGAGGCGTTCAAGGCCATCACCGGCGTCCCGGCGATCGACGCCGACGAGGCGGCGCGCGCGGCGGCAGGCGTTGCTGGCCCCGCCGTCGAGACCCTGCGCGCTACCATCCCCGGTTTCGCGGGGAGCGAATACCTCAAGTTCCAATACGCTTACGAGGATTCCCCCATCTGCGTCGCCGACGGCACGCCGCCACCGCCCCAGGGCGGCCTCTCCTTCACCCCCTCGGCCCAGCCCGGCGCGCGCGCCCCCCATGCCTGGCTCAAGGACGGCGCCTCCACTCTCGATCTCTTCGGCACCGGCTTCGCCCTGCTCCGGCTCGGCGCCGCGCCGCCCGACACCGAGGGTTTGCGCCATGCCGCGGCGCGGGCCGGCGTGCCCGTGAGCGAGACCTCCATAGCCGATCCGGCGTTGGCCGATCTCTATGGCGCGGCGCTTATCCTGGTGCGCCCCGACGGTCACGTGGCCTGGCGCGGGGATGCCGCGCCCAAGGACCCCGCCCAGGCGATGGATAAGATCCGTGGCGCCGGCGGGTAGCCCAAGGCCCGGCGCCCAAGCCCGATTGCCCTCCCAACCGCCGCGTGATACTCATGCGCCGCGCCCCGGCGGCCCGGCCGCGGGGCTTGGTTCATTCTGACGGCGGCGCCAAAGGTGGTCTCGACACTGGAAATTCTCGGCGGTTTCGTCCTTCTCCTGTTCGGGGCGGAATTCCTGGTGCGCGGCGCCGTGGCGCTGGCCCGGCGCCTCAATGTCTCGCCCATGGTCATCGGCTTGACCATCGTCGCCTACGGCACCACCGCGCCGGAGCTGGTGGTCAGCGTCGAGGCGGCACTCGGCGGCGCGCCCGGCATTTCCGTCGGCAACGTGGTGGGCTCCAATATCGCCAACATCCTGTTGATCCTGGGGGCCGCCTCCATGGTCCATCCCATCCTCTGCACGCCAAGGCTCATCGCCCGCGATTCTTCGGTGATGCTGGGCGCCGCATTTGTGTTCGTCGGCCTGGCGTTGACCGGCACCATCGACCGCATCCAGGGCATCGCGATGATCGGTGCCATCGTCTGCTATTCGCTTTACACCTACTGGGCCGAGCGGCGGCGCAGCCAGACTTTGAGTATCCTTGAAAAAGAGGCCGAGGAGTTCAGCGAAGGGCCGCAATCGGTCTGGCTGGCGCTGTTGGCGGTCATCGGCGGCATCGTCTCGGTGGTGGTGGGAGCGCGCATCCTGATTTCCGGGGCGCTGACGGCGGCGCGGTTCTTCGGCGTCGGCGAAGAGGTGATCGGCCTGACCCTGGTGGCGGTCGGGACCTCGCTGCCGGAACTGGCCACCGCCATGGTGGCCGCCTGGCGGCGCCATACCGACGTCGCCATCGGCAACGTCATCGGCGCCAATATCTACAACGTGCTCGCCATCATGGGAGTGGTCTCGATCATCACGCCGCTCGAAATCCCGGCGCAGATCGTGCGCTTCGACATCTGGTTCATGCTGGCGGTGACACTCGCCCTGCTGGTGGCGGTGGTGGCCTTAAAGGGCGTCACCCGCGCCGTCGGCGGCTTGTTCCTCGGCGCCTACGCCGTCTACGTGATGCTGCAGTATTACGGACTCAGGGCGATCGGACTCTAGAGGCCGCAGGGGCCGCGCCCTTGAATAGGGAGCCGCATTTGGCCATTCTCCCGCCATGACCGAGCAACCGAAAAACGCCCTTGTCACCGGCGGGGCGCAGCGCATCGGCCGGGCCATAAGCTTAGGCCTGGCGGACGCGGGCTATGGCGTTTGCATCCACCACTACGCCTCGGCCGCCGCCGCCCAGTCCCTGGCCCGGGAAATCGTAGCCCTTGGGGGCCGTGCCGAGGCGATCGCGGCCGACCTCTCCAAGGAAGCCGAGACCGCCCGGTTGATCGCCCGCGCCGGCGATGCCATCGGCCCGCTGGACGTGTTGGTCAACAACGCCGCGCAGTTCGAGCGCGATGAGATCGACACCGCGACGCGGGAGAGCTGGGACCGCCACATGGAAGTGAACCTGCGCGCGCCCTTTGTCCTGACCCAGGCGTTCGCCGGCGCGCTCGCCCGCGGTGTCGGGGGCAACGTGGTGAACATCGTCGACCAACGGGTGGTGAACTTGACCCCCCACTTCCTCAGCTACACCCTGTCGAAAGCGGGCCTTTGGACCCTCACCCGCACCCTTGCCCTGGCCCTGGCGCCGGGGGTGCGCGTCAACGCCGTCGCCCCGGGGCCGGTGCTGCCCAGCCCGCGCCAAAGCGACGATACCTTCCGGCGCCAGGCGGAGGCCACGCCATTGGGCCGCGCGGTCGAGCCCGAAGAGGTCGCCAAGGGCGTTCTTTTCGTGCTGGAGGCCCACGCCCTCACCGGGCAACTGATCGCCCTCGATTCGGGACAGCACCTGCAGTGGGCCGCGCCCGGCGGCCCGGGGATCGAAGAATGACAACCGGCTCTGGTCTTATGGTGTATAAAGGCGCGGCCCATTCACCGACGCTTTGTTTGGCAAGTTCCAATGCCTAGAAATTCCAAGGTTCAACCGCTTCGTCCCCCGCCCAGTATCACGCCCGCAACCGACGGCGTCCGCAAGGTGTTCATCAAGGACTTGGTCGGCGCTTGCGCGCTCGGCATCCACCGGCACGAAAAAGAGACCCGCCAGCGGGTCCGGATCAATCTCGAACTTTCGGTCATCGACATCGGACCGCCGCCGGACGATCACATTCACCAGGTCGTCTGTTACGAGGATGTCGCGGACGACATCCGCCGCCTTTTGGACGGGCCTCATATCAACTTGGTCGAGACCCTGGCCGAGAACATCGCGGTGCTGGGCTTCAAGGACCAACGCGTGACGGCCGTGCGCGTCCGGGTGGACAAACTCGACGTCTTCGATGATGCCGAAAGCGTCGGGATAGAAATTTCAAGAATTCGCTCAAGTCACTGAATTCTCCCACAAAGCCCGGCAACAATCAGCCCCGGGAACGCCCAGATAGTCTTTATTGGTGCGGCGAATCAAGGCCAAGTTGTACACAGGTCAGCCTGGAACAGTTAAAATGTGACCGCGCTCTTGGCAAAAATACCTATTAACACCCTGATATAACTTGACAAAAGATTTTTTATTTAAATTCAATATGTTATAAAAATTGCCTATTTTTTCGGCAAACCGGTCACGGTGTAAGGGTCTCTAAGGTCCGACGCGCGATCCGTATCGTTGTGCACAAGCTTTTCCACAGGTTCGGTGGATAGTCCCCCAGGGTTTTCGACCGGCCGCCGTGGGCGGCAGACCGTGACCCATTGACGCCGAACCCTGAGGCTTCAAAATACCGCCCATGGCCGAGCAACCCACCGATCGCAACGCGACGACGACGCCCACCCAGCGCCAAGGGGCGGAACTGATCCGGGCGGAGCTCGCCACCCTGCCTCATCGCCCGGGCGTCTACCGCATGATCGACGCCAAGGGCAATGTGCTTTACGTGGGCAAGGCCAAGAACCTGCGCAAACGGGTGGCCGCCTACCGGCGGCCGGAACGGCTCGGTGCCCGCATGGCCCGCGTGGTGGCAGCGACCCGGGCGCTGGAAATCGTCACCACGCGCACCGAAGCCGAGGCGCTGTTGCTGGAAAGCAATCTGATCAAGCGGCTCAAGCCCCGTTACAACGTGCTGCTCCGGGACGACAAGTCTTTCCCATTCATCATGATCACCCGCGACCAGGAATGGCCGCAGATCACCAAGCACCGAGGCGCCCGGCAACCGGGCCGGGAATATTTCGGCCCCTTCGCCTCGGCCGGCGCGGTTAATGCCACCCTGGCCCAGCTGGCCCGCGCCTTTCCCCTGCGCTCGTGTTCCGACGCCATCTTCGAGAGCCGGACTCGGCCTTGCCTTCAATACCAGATCAAGCGCTGCACCGCGCCCTGCGTCGGCCGAATCCCACGTGAGGACTATCTCTCCATGGTCGAAGAGGTGCGCGAATTCCTGCGCGGCAAGAGCCGCGCCATCCAGGACCGGCTCGCCGACAAGATGCGCGCGGCGAGCCATGCGCTGGATTTCGAGGCCGCCGCCGTCTACCGCGACCGCATTCAGGCCTTGACCCGCATCCAGGGCCGCCAGGACATCAATTTAGCTAACCTCGGAGATGCCGACGTCATCGCGCTCTACCGCTCCGGCGACGCCTGCTGCGTCCAGGTGTTCTTTTTCCGCGCCGGCCAGAATTTCGGCAACCGCGCCTATTTCCCGGCCTTTCCCCGGCAAACCGACGATGACGATATTCTGGAGAGCTTCATCGGCCAGTTCTACGCCCACCATATGCCGCCATCCCTGGTGCTCTTGAACGCGCCGATCCCCAACCCCGGCCTAGTGGCCGAGGCCCTCGGGCTCAGGGCCAAACGCAAAGTGACCCTGTCGGTGCCACGGCGCGGTTCCCGCAAGGCGGCGGTCGCCCAGGCCGCGGCCAATGCCGAGCAGGCGCTGTCCCGCAGGCTCGCGGAGAACGCCTCCCAACGGCGGCTGCTGGACGGGGTGGCCAAGGTCTTCGGCCTGGCGGAAACGCCGCAACGGATCGAGGCCTATGACAACAGCCATATCGGCGGCACCGGCGCCATCGGCGCCATGGTGGTGGCCGGACCCGACGGCTTCATCAAAAACGCCTACCGCAAATACAATATCCGCGATGAGAAGGGCACCCTGGCGCCGGGCGACGATTACGGCATGCTGCGCGAGGTGTTGACGCGGCGATTCTCCCGGGCGTTGAAGGACGAGGCGCGCAACCTCCCCGGCCAATGGCCCGACCTGTTGCTGATCGATGGCGGTCAGGGGCAACTCTCCGTCGCCGAGGAGGTTTTCGCCGACCTCGGCATCGACGGCGTGGCGCTGGCGGCCATCGCCAAGGGGCCGGACCGCAACGCCGGCAGGGAGCGCTTTTTCCTGCCGGGACGCCCACCCTTCAGCCTGGACCCCCGCCATCCGGTGCTCTACTTCCTGCAACGGCTGCGCGACGAGGCCCACCGTTTCGCCATCGGCGGCCACAGGGCCAAACGGTCGCGCGCCGTTTCCCGGTCCGAGCTCGACAGGATCCCGGGCATCGGCAGCGCCCGCAAGCGGGCGCTGCTCAATCATTTCGGCGCCGCCCGGGCGGTCGAGGATGCTGCCGTCGAAGACCTTGCCAAGGTGGGCGGCATCTCCGGAACGGTCGCCCAACGCATCTATGACCACTTCCACGATAGCCGATAGAACGTTAAGCTAGGGCGAAAGCGTGCTCCCCTGAGTTTTGCCTCGCAAGCGGTTCGAAGCCATGCTGACCACCCTCCCCAATCTTCTCACCCTGTCGCGCATCGTCGTGATTCCCCTTTTGGTGGGCACATTCTTGCTCGATAAACCGCTCGCCAATTGGGTCGCCTTCACCCTGTTCACGGCTGCGGGGCTCACCGACTTTTTCGACGGTTATCTGGCCCGGTCCTGGGACCAGGTGACCCGTTTCGGCCGCTTTCTCGACCCCGTGGCCGACAAGATCATGGTGGCGTCCGTGTTGTTCATGATGGTGGCGCTGGACTGGATCACCGGCTGGCTGGTTCTGGCCGCGCTGGTCATCCTGATCAGGGAGATCCTGGTTTCCGGGCTCCGGGAGTTTCTCGCCGAGATCAATATCGGCGTGCCGGTGAGCCGGCTCGCCAAATGGAAGACCGCCCTTCAGATGATCGCCGTGGCCCTGCTTCTTTTGGAGGATGCGGGCCCGCCTGCCTTGATGGTGCAAGATATCGCCACCTGGGGTCTGTGGATCGCGGCCGGGCTCACCCTGTTCACCGGCTACGATTACCTGCGGATCGGCATCGTGCATATGACGGAGCCCGCCGAACCGGTCCGGAATGGGGGCCGCGGCGCCACCACGGGGGAAGCCGAGGAAGTCGATGCCGGGGGATCGGACCAAAGGCAACTGGGCCAGGGGGGCAGCAAGTGAAATTGCTCTATTTCGCCTGGCTCAGGACCCGCATCGGCCGCGCCGAGGAAGAGGTCGACCCGCCCGCCGACGTGGCGACGGTGGAAGACCTTCTGCGCTGGCTCCAGGGACGGGGGGCGGGTTATGCCGAAGCGCTGGCACGGCCCGATCTGGTGCGGGTCGCCGTCAACCAGGAATTTGCCGCCCGCGACGCACCGGTCGCCAGCAACGACGAAGTGGCGCTGTTTCCACCGGTGACCGGCGGCTGATCAAGGAGGATGTGGTGGCGATCCGCGTCCAGGAAGAGGATTTCGACATCGGCGCCGAGATCAAGGCGCTGACCCTGGGCCGAACCGAGATCGGCGGCGTCGCCAGCTTCATAGGCCTGGTCCGGGATTTCGTCGACCCCGGCGCGGGCCAAGAGTCAACCGCCATCCGCGGCATGACCCTGGAACACTATCCCGGGATGACCGAAAAGATGTTGTCGCGCATCGAAGACGAAGCCAACCGGCGCTGGCCCCTGGACGCCACCCTGATCATCCACCGGGTCGGCGCGCTCGCGCCCGGTGACAACATCGTCCTGGTGGTCTGTGCCGCGGCCCATCGCGAAGACGCCTTGCAGGCGTGCTCCTTCCTGATCGACTGGCTCAAGACCCAGGCCCCGTTCTGGAAAAGCGAGCGCACCGCGACGGGCGAAAAATGGGTCAAAGCCAAGCAAAGCGACGATGTCCTCGCCGCCCGTTGGGAAAAGACTTAGTGCTCTAAGGTCCGCTCAGGCGGCGGACGAGGCTTTATCGTTGCCGGCTTCACGCACCAACTTGTCGTAATCCTCGATCAGCGCCCGGGTGATGTCGCCGACGGTGAAGGTTTGGTCGTCGATCTCGCCCACCGGAGTCACTTCGGCGGCGGTTCCGGTCAGGAAAACCTCCTGGGTGCGGGCCAGTTCCGCGGGCTCGATATGGCGTTCCACCACCTCGAACCGGCGGGCGCGGGCCAGTTCCATGACCGTGCGCCGGGTGATGCCGTCGAGGAAACAATCGGGCAGCGGCGTATGGATCACCCCGTCCTGCACTAAGAAGATATTGGCGCCCGTCGCCTCAGAAACGTATCCCCGGTAATCCAGCATCAAGGCGTCATGATAGCCCGCCGCCTCGGCCTCATGCTTGGACAGGGTACAGATCATGTAGAGCCCGGCAGCCTTGGAATTGGTGGGGGCGGTGTCGGGCCCCGGCCGCCGCCAGGTCGCGGTCTTGAGGCGAATTCCCTTGAGCCGATCCTCGGGATTGAAATAAGACGGCCATTCCCAGGCGGCGATGGCGACATGGATCAGGGAGTGCTGGGCGGACACCGCCATCATCTCGCTGCCGCGCCAGGCCACCGGGCGAACATAGGCATCCTCGAGACCCTGGGTGGCGACCACCAGGTTGCACGCCTCATCGATGGCCTCGACGCTGTAGGGAATTTCGAACCCCAGAACTCGCGCCGAATTGACCAGGCGCTCGGTATGCTCGCGCAGCTTGAAAATGGCGCCGCCATAGACCCGTTCGCCTTCGAACACGCAGGACGCGTAATGCAGCCCGTGGCTCAATACATGCAGGCGTGATTCCCGCCACGGCACCAATTCGCCGTTATACCAGATGACCCCATCGCGGTCGTCGAAGGGTAGGAGCGCCATGAGCCAATGCTTTCAAAGGCTTACGAGGGTTTAGAAAGAACGTTGCGTTGACTAACATTTGCGATCATATATGTCAACGTGGCTGACTTAAAATCAAGTTTCAATCCCTTGTTCCTGCGCGAGGAAGACCTCCGCGACGGCATGGAGCTGTTGTTCTTCGCCTACCGGGACTTCCTCGAGGAAGCCGACCAGGTGCTGGCCCGCCACAAACTGGGCCGCGCCCATCACCGGGCGCTGTATTTCATCGGCCAACACCCCGCCATCACCGTCTCGGGGCTGCTCAAGCTGCTCAGGATTACCAAGCAGAGCCTGTCGCGGGTGCTCGCCGACCTGGTGACGCTCGGCATGATCGAACAGACGCCGGGCCTTCGCGACCGGCGCCAGCGCCATCTCGCCCTCACCGCCAAGGGGATCGAGGTGGAGCGGGACCTGACCGCCCAGCAACGCGCGCTGCTGGCCCGTGCCTATCGCCAGACCGGGGCCGAAGCCGTGGACGGCTTCCGCAAGGTATTGTTGGGCCTGATCACCGAAGGGGATCGCAGGGCAATGATGGCGCGCCGGGACCAGGCGGCGGAGTCCGAGCAACCCGTACCGGCGCGCGCGCGGGTCGGACGTGCCGGACTCTGAGGCCGACGGGACCCGCCATGCCGCCCCCCAACCCCCAAGCCCAGATCGACCTCACGACCGATCCTCATATCCTGGTTGTGGATGACGACCGTCGCTTGCGCCAGCTCCTGGGCCGCTATCTCGTGGAAAACGGATTCCGGGTGACCACCGCGTCCGACGCCGCCCAGGCGCGGGCCAGGATGCTGGGGCTGGATTTCGATCTCCTGGTGCTGGATCTGATGATGCCGGGGGAAAGCGGTCTCGACTTCGCCCAGTCCCTGCGCGGTGAAAGTGCGGTCCCCATCCTGATGCTCACCGCAATGGGCGAGACCGAAGACCGAATCAAGGGCCTCGAGCGCGGGGCCGACGACTACCTGCCCAAGCCCTTCGAGCCGCGCGAATTGGTTCTCCGCATCCTGCGCATCTTAGCACGCGCCGAGCCGCACGCGGCGGCCGTCGGGGCGATTACTTTCGGCGACTGCCGTTTCGACCTGGGACGCGATGAACTGACCCGTGGCGGCCAGTTGGTGCGCCTGACCACCGCCGAAGCCAATCTCCTCAAGTCCCTGGCGCGGCGCGCCGGTGAGCCCCTCGATCGCGAGGTGCTGCGCCGGGCCAGTGGCGAGACCGGCAGCAGCCGTTCCATCGACGTCCAGGTGACCCGCCTGCGCCGCAAGATCGAGCCCGACCCGAAGATGCCCCGCTATCTCTGTACGGTGCGCGGCAAGGGCTATGTGCTGAGACCGGATTGAGGCGGCCCGAATGTTTTCCATCGGCGGCATCATAAGACGGGTATTGCCCCGGACCTTGTTGGGCCGCTCGCTGCTGATCATCGTTTCCCCCTTGATCCTGCTGCAGATCTTTTCGGCCTGGGTATTCTTCGAGCGTCACTGGGACACGGTCGCAACACGGTTGGCGCGCGGGCTCGCCGGCGACATTGCCGCCACCATGGTGCTGCTGCGAGAGAATCCTGGACCCAAGGGACGGAAGGCCGCCTTCACCTTCGCCCATACCCATTTCCAGGTCCGCGGCTCGTTCAGGGAAAAGGCGATCCTGAAGAACGCGACGCCGCGGGCCAATCCCGGGCGCCTGGAGCGGGTGCTCCGTAAGGCGCTGTCCGACCGCACCAAGCTTCCTTTGGCGATCGACGCCGAATCGTTCGACCGCGACGTGATCATCGACATTCAACTCCCCGACGGCGTGCTCCACCTGATCGCCCCGCGCAAACGCCTGTTCACTTCCACCACCTATCTGTTCATCGGCTTGATGGCGGGAAGCTCGATGATCCTGTTCGCCGTCGCCATGATCTTCATGCGCAATCAGATCCGTCCGATTCGGCGGCTGGCGATGGCCGCCGACGCGCTGGGCAAGGGCCACGACGTTGAAGTGTTCCGGATCCAGGGCGCGACCGAGGTACGCCAGGCGGCGACCGCGTTCAACCGCATGCGGGACCGGCTCCAGCGGCAGGTGAGTCAGCGCACCGAGATGCTGGCCGGCGTTTCCCACGACCTGCGCACGCCGCTGACCCGCATGAAACTGCAGCTGGCGATGCTGGGAGGGACGCCCAGCGCCCAGGAGCTCAAGGCCGACGTGGCCGAGATGGAACGCATGGTCGAGGGCTATCTCGCCTTCGCCCGGGGCGAAGGCACAGAACCCGTGGCCCAGACCAATCTGCGCGACCTGGTGGAGGACGTGGTGGCCGCCGCGCGGCGTGCCGGCAACATGGTCGATTTCACGGCCGAGGGCGTATTGACCCTATCGGTCCGCAAGGAAGGCCTCAGGCGGTGCATCGCCAACCTGGTCTCCAACGCCACCCAGTACGGCACCCGCGCCGTGGTCAGCGCCATCCGCAAGCCCGACTTCATCGAACTGACCGTGGACGACGACGGACCCGGCATCCCCGAGAAGATGCATGAAACCGTTTTCCGGCCGTTCAGCCGGCTCGATCAGTCGCGCAACGTCGAGACCGGGGGCGTCGGATTGGGGCTTACCATCGCCCGCGACATGGTCCATGCCCATGGTGGCGAGATCGCCTTGGGCGACTCGCCGCTGGGCGGCCTGCGGGCGCGGATCCGGTTGCCGGTGTAACCCCTCTCAGCCGGCCAGCTCCCGGGAGCGCCGCGCCGCCGCTTGCACCGCGCGCACCATGAGCGCCTCGAGCCCGCCGGGAGCCATCAGCACCTCGAGCGCCGCGGCGGTGGTGCCGCCCGGAGAGGTGACCTGCTCGCGTAGGCGCGCCGCCGGCTCCGCAGAGAGCCGGGCGAGTTCCGCCGCCCCGACAACGGTGGCCCGGGCCAAGCGCCCCGCCATGTCCTCATCGAGGCCCGCCTCGCGGCCGGCCGCGGCAAGGCATTCGATCAGATAGAACAGGTAGGCCGGTCCGGAGCCCGATACTGCGGTCACCGCGTCCATCAAGGATTCATCGTCGAGCCAGACCACCTCGCCGACGGCGCCCATCAGATTCGCGCACAATGCCTTGCCGGCCCCGTCGACGCGCTCGGTCGCGAATAGGGCGGTAATGCCGCGCCCGACCTGGGCCGGCGTGTTGGGCATGGCCCGGACAATCGCCGCCTCGGCACCGAACAGCCCTTGGAAATAGGCCGTGGTCTTACCCGCGGCGATGGAGAGAAACACCGTGCCGCCGCCGGCCAGCGCGCCATAGGCCGCGGCCTCGTCCATCACCTGGGGCTTGACCGCGAGCAGCACGAGATCGGGCGCCCGGCCGTCATCGAGGGCGGCCTCGGCATCGGCCAGCACCCGCACCCCAAGCACCGCCAATGCCGCCCGCGCATCACTGGCCGGTTCGACCACGGTGATCGCGTCGGGCCGGGCGATGGCCTTATCCAGCCAGCCCCTGAGAAGCGCTGCTCCCATGCGCCCTCCGCCCACAAGAAGGAGCCTGGGGCCAGCCTCGGTCATGACCCGGTCAGGCCTCGCCGACGGGGTCGATCAGGGCGCAGGCGACCGCATCGGCGACCGACTTGCCCCCCCAGATAACGAATTGGAAGGCGGGGTAGAAACGGTCGCATTCCGATACGGCGATGTTCACCAGTTCCTCGATTTGCGCGTGGCTCGGGCCCGAGGTGCCGCGCAACAGCACCGCATAGCGGAACATCGGCAGGCCGTCCTCGGACCACAGGTCGAAATGGCCGAGCCAGAGCTTTTCGTTGATCGTCGCCAGCAGGACGCCGACCTGTCCATGCTTTGCCTTCGGCACCCGCATGTCCAGCGCCAGGGAGAAGTGAATGGCCGCCGCTTCCCGGTGCCAGGCGAAGAACAGCCGGTAATCGCACCAACACCCGGCGATCTCCACGGCAAGCTCGTCATCGCTGACCCGCTGGTGGCTCCACTGGTTGGCGCCGATGACGCGCTCCACCAAATCGATGGGGTGGGCATCGTCGGCTTCCATCTGATACAGAGATTCGGTCATCGCCAGGCTGCCTCGAAAGTAGGATCGCTTTCCTTGGAGACGGCGGACACGGACCGCGAAAACCCCCCTTACGGATCGGGGATCTTTCCGCATCCCACGACATATTGTGTTCCAACCCCTCCAAACCACTACAGAATGTAGGGTGCCAAAATCACTTCGCGACTGCAAGGGGCGATTGGGCCTGCCTCGAAATTAGTTGTGGATAAACGCCCGCGCCGGGTTCAGCTTTTGCGGCCCCGGCCTCCGGCGGGCGTTGCCTTCTTGCCGGCGGCGGCGCGCGCAGGCTTGGCCGACGATTTGGCCGCGCTGCGTTTGGCCCGGGGTTTTCGCCGCCCCGCCGCCTCCAGCTTGGCAATGCGCGCTTGGAGGTCTTCGTTTTCCGTCCGCGCCTTGGCGGCCATCGCCTTGACGGCCTCGAACTCTTCCCGGGTCACGAATCCCTCTCTGCCCATGACCGAGGCGAAGCGCTGCTTAAGGAGCTCCTCGGCCTCCTTCCGCATGCCGGCAGCGACGCCAAGGGCGCCCGCGGCAACCCGCGCGAGGTCATCGAGTATGGGATTTCGGGTCTGCATGGGATACGTCCTTCCACCCCATTATGGCCATCCCCATTATGGGGCCTCGCCCCCGCAGCGGCAACCGGCGCCGGGGCCGGGTTGCTGTCATCGCCGGTTCATTTTCGCGGCTGCCCCTTGGCCATCCGCGCCAGTTCCGCCTGTGCCCCGGTATAGACGACGAAAGTTTTGACTCGCAGCTTGAGCACCGACCGCAAAAGCTCCTTGGCCTTGTCGGGATCACCGCGCATGAGATGGTCCTGGGCCACGAAATAATAGGCTTCCGTGAGTTTCCCGCGCCGCTTCCCCTTGCTGCCCTGGCCGGCCTGTTTTATCACTTCGGCGCCGCTCATCCGGCCGAGGTACA
Organism: Alphaproteobacteria bacterium; assembly: GCA_027292975.1. Classification (GTDB taxonomy): domain Bacteria; phylum Pseudomonadota; class Alphaproteobacteria; order SMXQ01; family SMXQ01; genus SMXQ01. Next base: position 15,734 of record JAPUGG010000237.1, read on the forward strand.
TCGACACCAGCGGCCCCGGCCATCTCCGGAGATCGAGCTTTTCGACCGCATCGCGCAGCGACGCGCGGCCATCGGTGCCGGCGCGTGAACGGGCAAGATGGAGCCACATCACGCGGAAAAGGTCTTTCGGACGCGCCCGCACCGCCCGTTCCAGGTCTGGCACCGCGGCCCGGAAACGCGCCAGGAAAAATTTCGATCGGCCGCGATTAAGATAGGCCGGCACGAAATCCGGCCTGAGACGAATCGCCGCGTCAAAATCGGCGAGGGCCAGGTCATGCTTTCCAATCTTGGAGTGGGCGAGGCCCCGGCCATAAATGAAGACCGCCGTCCCCGGCTTGAGCCGGACGGCGGCGCTGAAATCCCTGATCGCCAGGTCGGACCGTCCCCATCGATAAAGGGCATGGCCGCGACCGTACAAGACCGCGGCGATGTTGGGCTTGAGGCGGAGGGCTTCGTCGAAATCCTCGATCGCCTGGTTGAATTTGCCCTTCTTGGAGTGGGCGAGGCCGCGGTTGTAAAATGCCGTGGAATCCTTCCGGTCCAGGGAAATGGCTTCGTTGAAATCCTCGATCGCCCAATCCGCCTTGCCCTTCCTGGCATAGGCCAGGCCCCGGCTGCGATAAACCACCGCGGCCCGCGGCTTGATACGAAGGACGGCGTGGTAATCGGTGATGGCGCGGTCGAGTTCCCCCTTTTTGCTGTAGGCCAGCCCCCGGCGGTGCAGGACGGCGGCCGCCCCCGCATTGAGACGAAGGGACGCGGTGTAATCTTTAATGGCGCGATCGGTATCGCCCTTTTCGTCGTGTGCAATGCCCCGGTTGTAGAAGGTGGAGGCGCTATTGGGGCTCAGGCGAAGGGCTTCGTTGTAATCGGATATCGCCCGGTCCCATTGTCCCGACTTGCCATAAGCGATGCCCCGGCTTTGGAAGGCGGCGGCATCGCCCCGGTCGAGGCGGATGGCCTCGGAGAAGTCCCGGATCGCCAATTCAATCCGGTCCTTGGTCTTGGAGTAGACGAAGCCCCGGTTGAAATAGGCACGGGAATCGCGGGGATTCAGGCGGATCGCCGCGCCGTAATCCTGGATCGCCCGGTCGGTCCCGCCCAGATCGTCAAAGGCGTTGGCCCGAAGGATCAAAATCAGGGCGAGATCCTTGCCACCGAAGCTCTTCGATTGGATGACACGGGTACAGGACCTGACCCTGGCAACGGACTTGGCCCGGTGGTTTTGGCAAATTTTTAGGTCCCGGTTGAAATCCCCCCAGGAGGGCGCCGCGGAGATCAGCACAGTAACCGCAATGAAGGCCGCACCGAATTTAATGAGCATGTCCCATGACCATGATACGGAATGAGAAACGTCGCGCATTCAACACCCTAACTTTAAGTTTTACGTTAATGATTATTCAGTTAAGAAAAAAGAGCCGATTTCACCGCCGATCTCGCCTTAGTCGAACCCACCCGCGTCCGGCTGGCCCGGCAAATCGCCGGCCAATGGAAGATAGAGTCCCTCTCGGGCTTGCGGGTGGGGGGGCGCACTTCTATTCTCCCGGGGGCAATTCTCGGAGTGGTCTCGACCCATGCCCCCCTTTCTGGCCCTGCCCTTTCCCGCCATCGACCCGGTGATCGTATCCTTCGGGCCCTTCGCCATCCGCTGGTATGCGCTGTCATACGTGGCCGGCCTGTTGATCGGATGGTGGATCATGATGCGCCTCGCCGATCACCCCCCGGCGCCGGGCCGAGACCCCGTCGTGAGCCGGGCGATGGTCGACGATTTCCTGCTGTGGGCGACCCTGGGAGTGATCCTGGGCGGGCGGCTCGGCTACGTGCTTTTTTACAATGCCGGTTATTATCTTGCCGACCCCCTGCGAATTCTCGAGGTCTGGAAAGGCGGCATGTCGTTCCATGGCGGGCTCTTGGGCGTCGTCATCGCCACCGTCCTTTTCGCACGGCGGCGCCACATCCCCATCCTCGCCATGGGCGACCTGGTCTGCCTGGTCGCGCCGATCGGGCTGTTCTTCGGCCGCATCGCCAATTTCATCAACGGCGAGCTTTACGGCCGGCCCAGCGACGTCCCATGGGCCATGGTGTTTCCCACCGACCCCTTGAAGATTCCGCGCCATCCCAGCCAGCTCTACGAGGCGGCGGGCGAGGGGATCGTATTGCTGTTGATTCTGTCCATGCTCGCCCGCTTCGCCCATGGAAGGAGGCGCCAGGGCTTGATCACGGGCGCGTTCTTTTTGGGCTATGCATTCTTCCGCTCCACGGCCGAGCTGTTCCGGCAACCGGACGCCCATATTGGCTTTCTCACCGGTGCAACCACCATGGGGCAATGGCTGTCGGTGCCGGTTGCCGCCGCGGGGGTGGGGCTCATCTGGGTAGCGCTGACCCGCGTCGCCAACCGGTCGTGACCCCCCTCGCCTGCGTCATTGCCGAGGAAATCGAGACCACAGGGCCGATGCCGGTCGCCCGCTTCATGGAGCTGGCGCTGAACCACCCCGAGTTCGGCTATTACCGGACCCGCGATCCCTTGGGCGCGGCCGGCGACTTCATCACGGCACCCGAGACCAGCCAGATGTTCGGCGAGATGATCGGCCTCTGGAGCGCGGTGGTGTGGGAGGCTCTCGGCGCCCCCACTCCCTTCACCCTGGCCGAACTCGGGCCCGGCCACGGCACGCTGATGGCGGACGCTCTCAGGGCCGGGCGCACCAAGCCAGGCTTCGTCGAGGCCGCCCAACTACATCTTGTTGAAACCAGCCCCCGCTTGCGCGCCCGCCAGTTCGGAGCCCTGGGCGGATTCGATCCGGTATTCCACGACGATTTGGCTGGGTTGCCCGACGGCCCGCTGATTGTCATCGCCAACGAGTTTTTCGACGCCCTGCCGGTGCGCCAACTAATCGCGACCGAGGGGGGATGGGCCGAGCGCTGCATCGATCGCCATACCGGGCCCAACGGCGGCTTCACATTCACCATCGGGGCCCAGGCTCCGGTGGGGGACCTCCCGCCCACCCTCGCCCTGGACGCCATACCCGGCACCATCCGCCCCGGCACCATCTACGAAGTATCCCCCACGGCCCAGGCCATCGCCAGCGAACTCGCCGGCCGCTGCGCGCGCGCGCCGGGGGCGGCGTTGATCATCGATTACGGCCACGCAGAGTTTGCCACGGGGGAAACCCTTCAGGCCGTGCGCGGACACGCGTATGCCGATCCCCTGTCCGATCCGGGCACCGCGGACCTGACCGCCCATGTCGATTTCGGCGCCCTTGGCCGGCGCGCACACGATGCCGGCGCCACCGTCTTCGGGCCCATCGGCCAAGGACGGTTTCTCTTGTCCCTAGGGATCGCGGCGCGGGCGAAACGCCTGATGGCGGCGGCGACCGCCCAACAGGGCCACGACATGGAGGCCGCGCTCAAGCGCTTGCTCGCGCCATCGGAAATGGGCAATCTGTTCAAGGTGATGGCATTGGCGTCCCCGGACGCCGAAACCCTGCCTGGATTTACAGAATAACCCCTGTCCCGCCACGCAATGGCCATGAACCAACCCCTTCCCCCCGTCATCCGCGACCCCCGCCTGGACGCTCATGACGGCCTGGTTCATGGCTTCTTCTCCCGCGCGGGCGGGATCAGCACCGGCATCTACGACTCGCTCAATACCGGGCCGGGCTCGGCCGACAAACCCGCCGATGTCGCGGCCAACCGCGACCGTGCCGGTGCCGCTCTCGGCCTCGGGCGGGGACGCATCGTCACCGCCTATCAAACTCATTCCGCCGACGTGGTGACGGTGGAGACGCCCTGGCGAATGGACGCGGCACCGCGCGCCGATGGGCTCGTCACACGCGTTCCGGGGTTGGGCCTGGGGGTGCTCGCCGCCGACTGCGCCCCGGTCCTGTTGGCCGACAACCAAGCGCGCGTCATCGCCACGGCCCATGCCGGCTGGCGTGGCGTCCTTGGCGGCGTGATCGAAGCCACGGTCGCTGCCATGGTGGCGTTGGGCGCCCGGCCCGGCCGCATCACCGCGGCTATCGGGCCCTGTATCGGCCAACGCTCCTACGAGGTCGGCCCGGAATTCCCCGCGCCCTTCCTGGGCCAGAATCCCGCCAATGAGCATTTTTTTCGTGCAGCGCCCAGGGAAGCCCATTACCTTTTCGATCTGGGCGGCCTTGTCGCGGCGTGCTTGGTTCGCGCCGGGCTAACGCCGGTGCCGCGGCCCACCCTGGACACCTGCGCCCTCAAGGACCGGTTTTTCAGTTACCGGCGTTCGGTCCTCGACGGCGAGCCCGATTACGGGCGCAACATTTCGGTGATCGCGCTTTCGGAATGAGCCCATGCCCCACATGATCTACTTCGTCATCGCGCTGCTCCTTGGCCTCATGGTGAGCTGTGTTCTTATCTAGAATTCTCTCCCCTGTGCCGGCGCCGCGCTGGGCCGCGACGATCGCCTGTCTTTTGGTGGCGGCCTGCGGCGCCCTACCCCAGCCGTTTTCCCACGACGGGGACGTCGACAACCCGTTGCTGGCGCCGGGTAAGCACGCCGGCATCAACGTCGTCACGGTGGCGGGAACGCCCCATGGCGCATTGATTTCCAGGGAAGTCGCCCAGGCCTTCCGGGACGAGGACTTTGCCGCCCAGGCAAAGCCCGGCCTGAGTGCCGGGTACACGGTGGTGGGCCGGGCCACCATCGGGCCGACGGAAAGCAGGACCAAGGCCCGGGTGCGGCTGCTATGGCTGGTTCTCAATCTCCGGGGCCGGCCCGGCGGCGTCCACCACCAGGAACTCATGGTCGACCGCGCCGCGTGGGATCGGGCCGCAAAGCCTCTTTTCAAACGCCTAGCCCGGGACGCGGTCGCGGGCCTGGCGCCGCTGATCTCCGGCGCCCGCACCGTCCCCGTCACGGAAGCCCGGTCGATCACCGTCTTCGACGTCGACGATGCCCCCGGGGACGGTCGCATCGCCCTGCGCCGGTCGCTTGCCTTCGAGCTCAGGAAACTGGGGTTCCGCGTCGCCGAATCCGTCATCCGCGGCGCCACCCCCATCGTGCTGCTGGGCGCCGTCAAGATCACGCCCGCCGACATTGGCTCCACCCAGCGGGTCGAGATAACCTGGACGGTTCTGGCCCCCGAGGGCCGCGTCCTCGGCACTGTCAAACAAACCAATCATGTGGAATCGGGTAGCCTTGCGCGAAATTGGGGCGTCACCGCGGCGCTGGCGGCGCGGGCCGCGGCGCCGGGAATCACCAAGATCATCCGCCGCCAGGCGACGGCCCCGCCCGCCGAACCATAATCACAGTACCCTGCCCCACAGAGGCGTTGCCACGTCTTTGCCGCGCTGATAGAGTGCGCGCGCCCGGCGAGGGGGACGGCGGCGGGTCTCCGGGGCAACCCCGGCAGATGCCCAAGAATGATGCCCAATTAGCACTACCCAGGGCAGAAAATGAAGCTGATTTCGTGTAATTCCAACCGGCCGCTGGCGGAAGCCATGGCGGCGTGCCTCCGGCTGCGCCTGACCCAAGCCGACGTGCGGCGATTCTCGGATATGGAGATCTACGTGGAGATCCTGGAGAACGTCCGCGGCGAGGACGTCTTCGTGATCCAGTCCACGTCATCTCCCACCAACGACAACCTCATGGAATTGCTGATCATGCTGGACGCGCTGAAGCGCGGTTCGGCGCGCCGCATTACCGCCGTTATCCCCTATTTCGGCTATGCCCGCCAAGACCGCAAGACGGCGCCCCGGGCCCCCATCTCGGCCAAACTCGTGGCCAACTTGATCTCCACCGCCGGCGCCGACAGGGTTCTCACCATGGATCTGCATTCGGGCCAGATACAGGGCTTTTTCGACATCCCGGTGGACAACCTCTATGCCGAGCCGGATTTTTCCAAGGATATCCGGTCCCGCTTCAACGACGAGCCGCTCACGGTGGTGTCGCCGGACATCGGCGGCGTGCTGCGCGCCCGCGGCATGGCGCGGCGGCTCGATACCGACCTCGCCATCATCGACAAGCGCCGCGAAAGGGCGGGCATATCGGAAGTCATGAACATCATCGGCGACGTCAAGGACCGGTGCTGCATCATGATCGACGACATCATCGATTCCGCAGGCACCCTGTGCAATGCCGCCCAGGCCCTGACCGAGGCCGGCGCCAAGAGCGTTTCCGCCTACGTGACCCACGGGGTGCTGTCCGGCGACGCGGTCGGGCGGGTGTCGGCCTCGCCCCTGGAAAAACTGGTGGTCACCGACTCGATCCAGGCGACCGAGGCGGTGCGGCTCTCCAATACCATCGAACAGCTCACCATCGCCCCGATGATGGCCGACGCCGTCAGCCGAATCAGCGACGAAAGCTCGATTTCCAGCCTGTTCGACTAATAATCGCATTCCGGACTGTTCAAGACCGGTGTTTTGCCGTACTAGGAACCCGCGCCAACGCGCCGGCACCCCTGGAGGCCGGCGCTCGAAACAGGAGACCTGACCCATGGCCGAAATAATTTCGCTCATCGCGCGCGCCAGGGACCGGGCCGGGAAGGGGGCCGCCCGGGCCGTACGCCGCGAAGGATACATCCCCGCCGTCATTTACGGCGGCAAGGAAACCCCCATTACCATCTCTTTGGACACCAAGGGCCTGCGCCGGCAGTTGTCGCGGACGGGGTTCTTCACCACGCTCACCGATATCGACCTCGACGGCACGGCGCACCGGGTATTGGCCCGTGACGTGCAATTCCATCCGGTCACCGACCTGCCGCTGCATGTGGACTTCCTGCGGGTTTCGGAAAGCACGCGACTCACCGTGGCGATCCCGGTGGTGTTCGAGAACGAAGAGGATTGCCCGGGTCTGCGCCGGGGCGGCGTGCTTAACATCGTGCGCCACGAGGTGGAGGTCGATTGCCGCGCCGACGCCATCCCGCATTCGCTCATAGCGAACCTGGCCGAGCTCGAAATCGGCGACAGCATTCATATCAGCATGATAGAGCTTCCCGACGGGGTGGTGCCGGCCATCACCGACCGCGACTTCACCGTGGCCACCATCGCCGCGCCCACGGTGGTGCGCGACGAGGCCCTTGAGGCCGCCGCCGCCGCCGAAGCCGCCGAGGCCGAGGAAGTCGAGGAAGTCGAGGAAGGCGAAGAGGGCGAAGAGGGCATCGCCGCCGAAGGCGAGGAGGGCGAGGCGGCCGAAGGCGAAGAGAAGGGCGACGGGAAGGGCGACGGAAGGGGCGACGGAAAGGGCGACCGGAAGGCCACCTGAGCCTCCCGGTTCTAGGGATCTTGAGCCATGCATCTGCTGGTGGGGCTGGGCAACCCCGGCGCAAAGCATAGCCGCAACCGGCATAACATCGGCTTCATGGCGGTGGACGAAATCGTCCGCCGCCATTCCTTTGGCCCCTGGCGTAAGCGCTTCGGGGGCCAATGCGCCGAAGGTGCGTTCGACGGCGAAAAGATCCTGGCGCTCAAGCCCGATACCTATATGAACGAATCGGGTCGCTCGGTGGCGGCGGCGGCGCGTTTCTACAAACTCGCCCCCCGGGACCTCACCGTCATCCATGACGAGATCGACCTGGCGCCCGAAAAGGTGCGCTTCAAGAAGGGCGGCGGCCATGCCGGACACAACGGAATCCGCGACATCGTCGGCCATCTCGGCGCCGATTTCGCGCGGGTCAGGATCGGCGTCGGCCATCCCGGCTTGAAGGATCGGGTCACGGGCCACGTACTCGACGATTTCTCCAAGGCGGAATTGGAATGGGTGGCACCGCTGCTGGTTGCCATCGCCGAGGCCGCCCCGCGCTTGGCTGTGGGGGACGGTCCCGGGTTCACCAATCGCCTGGCCATGATCCTCACCCCCGAGGAATCCGAGCCGCCCGCCCAGGAGCCCGGCTGATGGGCTTCAACTGCGGCATCGTCGGGCTTCCCAATGTCGGCAAGTCCACGCTGTTCAACGCACTGACCGCGACGGCGGCGGCCGACGCCGCCAATTACCCGTTCTGCACCATCGAGCCCAATACCGGCCAGGTCATGGTGCCCGATCCGCGCCTGGAAAAACTTGCCGAACTCGCCCATTCGGCCCGCATCGTCCCCACCCAGCTGGAGTTCGTCGATATCGCCGGCCTGGTGGCGGGCGCGAGCCGCGGCGAGGGGCTCGGCAACCAGTTCCTCGGCCATATTCGCGAAGTGGATGCCATCGTTCATGTGCTGCGGTGTTTCGAGGACGGTGACATCACCCATGTTGCAGGCAAGATCGACCCGGTGGCCGATGCCCAGGTGGTCGAGACCGAGCTGATGCTGGCCGACCTCGAGGGCCTGGAACGGCGCGCCGAAGCGCTGACCAAACGCGCCCGGGGGGCGGACAAGGAGGCGGCGGCGACCCTGACCCTGGCAGGGCGGGCGATCGCCGCCTTGAGAGACGGCACCCCGGCCCGCGCGCTTGAACTCAGGCCCGAGGAAAAGCCCCTGTTCCGCGCCCTGCAGCTGCTTACCGCCAAGCCGGTGCTCTATGTCTGCAATGTCGACGAGGGCGCGGCCAAGAGCGGCAATGCCCTGACCGAGGCCGTCGCGGCCATGGCGGCGGCCCAAGGTGCCGGTGTGGTCATCATATCGGCGGCCATCGAGGCGGAGGTGGCCGCGCTTGGCGATGCCAAAGAGCGCGCCGCCTTCCTGGCCGAGATGGGGTTAGAGGAACCCGGGCTCGAGCGCTTAGTCCGCGAGGGCTACCGCCTTCTCGGCCTGATCACCTTTTTCACCGCCATGGCCAAGGAAACCCGCGCCTGGACCATCCCGGCGGGCACCCGGGCGCCCCAGGCAGCGGGGTGCATCCATACCGATTTCGAGCGCGGCTTCATCGCCGCCGACACCATCGGCTTCGACGATTACGTCGCGCTGGGCGGCCAACAGGCGGCCAAGGCGGCGGGCAAGATGCGCACCGAGGGCAAGGATTACGTGCTCGCCGAGGCCGACGTCATCGAGTTCAAATTCAACGTCTGACGGTCCCGCCGGCCCGCCATCATCCCCCAAGCACCCGCCCGGCGACGGCGTCGAGCCGCGCGCACAGCGCCGGGTCGCGGGCCTCGGGCGCCGTGATCAGCGCGTGGTCCAAGGCCCGGTGGCAGCCCTCGGGACAGGGATCCGGCGCCTCATTCAAGGCCGGGGCGAGCGCGCCGAGGAGGCCGCGGGCGGTATCGACATTGGCCGCCATGATGGCGATGATGGCGTCCACGGTGACGTCGTCGTGGCCCGCGTGCCAGCAATCGTAATCGGTGACCATGGCGACGGTGGCGTAGCAGATCTCCGCCTCGCGGGCGAGTTTGGCCTCGGGCATATTGGTCATGCCGATGACATGCGCGCCCCAGGACCGGTAAAGCTCGGATTCCGCCAACGAAGAAAACTGCGGCCCTTCCATGGCAAGGTAGGTGCCGCCGCGCAATATCGGGATCCCGCGGGCCCGGGCTTCGGCCTCGATCACCGCGCCCAGCCGGGCGCAGACCGGCCGCGCCATGGAAACGTGGGCCACCATACCGGTGCCGAAGAAGCTCGCCGGCCGGGCCACCGTCCGGTCGATGAACTGATCGACGATGACGAAGGTGCCGGGCGCCAATTCCTCGTGGAGGGAGCCCACCGCGCTGACCGAGAGAATCTCGGTGACGCCGGCACGCTTGAGCGCATCGATGTTGGCGCGGTAATTGACTTCGCCGGGCGGGATTGGGTGGCCGCGCCCGTGCCGCGGGCAGAACACCACCGGTTTGCCGCCGATCTCGCCGAACAGGAAGTCGTCCGAAGGCGCCCCGAAGGGGCTCTCGACCGCCCGCCAGCTTGGGTCGGTCAGGCCCTCGATCTCATAGAGGCCCGACCCTCCGATGATGCCGAGGA